>JBJEMO010000169.1:0-9157 GCA_051879715.1 Bilifractor sp. | reverse complement strand
ACATTCAAAACAAGATCATTATATAATGAAGAATGCACAAAAAACATGGATTTTTTTTCTGGAATTTGTGCGTAAAAATATAAATATATCTTCTGCTTTGATTTTATGTTAAATGTGGGTTAACTTTCTGCTGTGATCATCGATTGCTGTCTGCTTCATGATCAATTATCACCTGCTTCAGGACAATGTCCCTCCCGGCCAGTAGATGTGCATCTGAACTGCCGCATTCCGGGCAGCTGTATCTGTTTTCCCTTGTGGGATGATACCTGGTCCCGCAGTTCTCACATTGTGCAAGTACCGGCACCATTTCTGTCTCCAGCTCTGCCCCCTCCAGAATTGTCCCCCTGACGACATCAGGAAAATAGTGCTGCAGATATTCCGGAACAATGCCGGACATCTGGCCGACCTGAACAAGAATCTTATACACCTTTGACGCATAATTTTCTTCAGCGGTTTCGATGGCAAGATTGCAGATATGCATCATATAACTCAATTCATGCAAAATATACAATTCTCCTTTCGTACAAACAGCGAAAGCTCCCTGCTCCCTGTAGTTCTGGTCACTATTATTGACCGGCAGGATCATTATATAGTACACCTGTAATGGTTTTTACAGAGATTTATCATAAAAATACGGAACAGGTATATTGACAGTACGGGAATGCATGATAAAATCATCAGCGGCGTAAGAGCAATCCGGTCTTCTGCATGCGATGTGCGCGTTGCAGACCCTTATTGCAGACCATTATTAATAGAAAAGTCTGGTAAAAACAGCTGATTTTATTGTCCGATTCTAATTCTGATTATAGAGAGGAATGAAAGACATGTCAGATTCCAAAATCCAAAGCAGCGGAGCGGATTTGGGGCCCAAAATTTCTGGCGGTGTCCGCCGTATGACGGAGGGAAGCCCGCTCCGTCTGATTCTTCGTTTTTTACTTCCGGTCCTGCTTGGGCAACTGGTGCAGCAGACCTATAATATGATGGATTCCATCATTGTCGGAAGGCTGCTTGGCGCTAATGCACTTGCCGCGGTCGGCGCTTCCTCCAGCGTCCAGTTCATGGTGCTCGGGTTCTGCAGCGGCGTCTGTGATGGCTTTGCGATTCCTGTCGCGCAGCAATTCGGAGCCCGTAAAATGCAGGCAATGCGCCAGTATATCCATCATATGGTAGTACTCACCGTTCTGTGCGCCGCAGTTCTGACAACAGTAACGGCCGTTCTGTGCCCTCAGATTATCAATGTTCTGAATACCCCATCGGCCATCAGAAAGGATGCAGATCTTTATCTGCTTATCATCTTTCTCGGTCTGCTTTTCACTTTCTTTTATAATATGCAGGCATCACTGCTGCGGGCAGTCGGAAACAGCCGGGAACCGTTTATCTTTCTTGCGATTGCTGCGTCACTGAATATCTTTCTGGACCTGTTCTGCGTGGCTGTTCTGAAATGGGGCGTTGCAGGTGCAGCTGTCGCCACGATTACCAGTCAGGCCCTCAGTGGTCTGATGTGCCTTCTGTATATTGCTCGCAGCATGAAGCTGCTGCATCCGCAGAAGGGGGAACGTGTGTGGAACGGCAGGTACGCCCGGAATCTTCTGGCGATGGGTCTTCCGATGGGATTACAGTTCTCCATAACAGCTATCGGAAGCATGGTTATGCAGGCCTGCAACAACAGCCTGGGCAGTCTCTATGTTGCCGGGTATACAGCCGGTGACAGGATCGAGCAGTTTGTCATGTGTCCCTATGTGGCACTTTCATCTGCTGTCGCAACCTATGTGGGTCAGAACTTCGGCGCTGGAGAATATGACAGAATCCGGAAGGGTGTACGGGACGCCTTTCTGATGGGGCTTCTGTACGGTGCTGTATTTGGCTCTCTCATGGCACTGACCGGGCGGGAAATTGCCACCCTGTTTCTCAACAGCTCTTCAGACTCCGCACAGATTCTTGACATTTCTGCGCAGTTCCTGCGTACGGTAGGCTTTACATTCTGGCTGGTTACCTCTGTCAATGTGTGCCGTCCGGCGATTCAGGGCATGGGGCAGCCGGGCAAGGCAATCTTTTCCGGAGTCATTGAAATGATTGCACGAACGGTTTTTGCCATTGGAACGCTGTCTTTACTCGGATTTACAACGATCTGCTGGACGCATCAGGCTGCATGGATCACTGCCGGACTGTATGTGCTGCTGATGTACAGGGCAATCATCAGAAAGGCATCGGTCTGATTGTTCTGCTTTCATTCTGCACAGATTATCTGCGTATACGTTATTTTCTGATTGTGTGAAATGCCGACTGATCTCATATAGCAGATCTGCATATTCTCATTGATCTACCTGATCTGTGGTATCTGATTTTCCTCATGCAGTTGAGAAGTCTGCATCTTCTCTTCCAGAAATTTCTTCAGCTTCACAGTCCTGTCTGATAATGCCTCTCCCGACCGTGTCAGCATGCCAAATACTGCTGTTTTCCCCTCCAGCCTTTTCCGGACAAAATCCGACTGGCTGGAGAAATCTCCCGTACTAACGTTGCACAATGCGGTTTTCCGAAGCATGCGCTGCATGATATAGTCTGAATTCGTCACCACAGCGACATGGCCATTGAGGCTGTCGTCCCTGTCATAGGAAAAGCTGTCCAGCCCGTAATCCATTGTGAATTCATCTTCATAATTCTGAACCAGTTCCGGAAGGTCCTCATTCCCGCCATTTCCTGTATTATGATATTTTTTTCCATAATATAGAAAGGTTTCTGCATCCCGGAGCTTTTCAAAGGTCAGCGCATTTTTCCGCAATCGGTAGGTTATGCCGTTTTCCTGTTCCGGACGGTAGCGGATAAAGCCTGCCTCTGCTCTTCCGCTGCTGACATATCCGCATACCGTACGAATGCTTCCCTCCAGAAAACAGTAGCGGACATTCGGTTCCCGGAATGCCTGATAATATTCCGTCAGCGTGTCCGCAATCCAGGACCCGGAGTTCATGGCAATACAGAACTCTTCCCTGTTTCCTGACTGCAGGTCGTGGGTGAGATGCTCCTCCTCACGGATAATAGCCTCTGCGTGCTCATACACCACCCTGCCCTTGTCTGTCAGCTTTATGCCTCTCCGTTCCCTGTAAAATACCGGAAAACCCAGCTTACCCTCCAGGGTCCGGATCATCTTGCTGACATTCGGCTGGGTGGTATAAAGGATTTCGGCCGCCTTGCTGAAGGAGGCCACATCTGCACAGACGACGAAGGTTTTCAATTCTTTCATTTCAATCATAACTGTAACCTTCCTTGGTATCAGATCTCTTACAGTAAAGTGCCATAGGCATAATATATATGGATTGGATCAACTGATATCCAGATCTGCAGTCACCTCATAATAATCGCAGGCATGGGCGGTGTATCCGGTCACATTTGCTCTGGAAATCATATTCATCTGCAGAAAGGAGCAGAATACGTAGGCATTGTCATTCAGAATTTTCTGCTGAAGCTCTATGGCCAGCTGTGCCCGTTTGTCTGCATCAAATTCAGTGGAGAGCTGATTTTCAAGGCTTGTCACATCCGGATTGCTGTAGCTGCCAAAGTTATAGGATCCACCCGGCACGCAGCAGGACGCAAAAAAGTACTGCGGATCTCCGGAGGGCGCTGTAACCAGCGCGGAGGCATAGACATCCCAGGACGTTTTTTCCTGCAGAAATTCGCGATAATTTGCTGTGCTGTTGATGTCAACGCTTATGCCGATCTCCTTGAGCACAGCCTGGGCGTATTCTGCGAGCAGCGGGAGCTCCTGACGGCTGGGATATGTGAGCCAGCGTATCTCCAGCTTTGTCCCGTTCTTTTCCCGGATACCGTCCCCATCTGTATCGACCCAGCCCGCATCCTCCAGAATTTTCTTTGCCTCGTCGGGGTTATAGGTTTCTGCCTTCACATGTTCACCCCCGAAATTGGAAAAATCATCCGGAAACGCACCGTTTGCTGCTTCTCCATGTCCATCCAGCAGGGTGCTTACAAAGCTGTTTTTATCAATTCCCATTGCGACAGCTTTCCGGACCGCATCATCCTGCATGATCCGGCTGTCCATATTCATGGAGCAGAAAAAAGCGCGGGAGGTCTGGACGCTGGAAAACTGATAAGCGTCGTTTTCGAAATCCGGATAGGACTCGTAGGCCAGTCCATAGGCTGCATCGATGTCACCGGACTGCAATGCGGCCGAGAGAGTATCTCCGTCCGTTATATTCCGGATTGTAAGGGTTGAAAGCTTCGGTGTGCCATTCCAGTAATACTTGTTTGGAACAAGGGTGAGATGATCATCTGTTACCATCTCCTTTACCGCATACGGTCCTGTCCCCACAGCGATGCCATTGTCAAGATCACTGGCATTCATATCGATGATGCAGGCGTAGGGATCGCCCAGGTAATTCATCAGTGCCGGATTCGGTTCGGATGTCGTGATGGTAAGGGTCATCCCGTCAGCCTTGATGTCAGTGATCTTTGTATCGGAAGGGGCACGGTCATGTACCTGCAGAAGGTGGTCCAGACATTCCTTTACCGCTTCGGCATCCATATCACGGCCACTGGAGAATCTGATTCCTTCATGAAGATGGATGGTCCAGGTATTGGCACCATCGTTTTCCCAGGAATCGGCAAGCCAGGGTTCAAGTTCCATGTTGTCCGAATAATGTACAAGGGTTTCACCGATGCCGTAGCGGATGCATGCCCATCCATTATAGGTGGTGTGCGGGTCGACACTTTCCTCCCAGTTCTCGGAATTAAAGGTGGTATCTCCGATTACCATTGTTTTTTCTCCGGCATCTGCAGTGCGGGATGCTCCTGAGAGGGAGGATCCCGCTGCAGACGGACCTCCACATCCGGTCAGGAGGGAGGTTACCAGGGCTGCAAGAAGCAGTAGATGCAGTTTCTTTTTCATATCTGAGTGTTCCTTTCAGTTGCCTTCATGCAGACAGGGATTTTATGCTCCTGTCGTCATTCGCAAACCGGCTGTAATAAAGATTTCTCCTGGCTCTGTGAAGCTGCGGATAAATCTTTGAACAGCCGGTAATGCTCTGATAAATGGGTGATAAAATCTCTGTCTGCGTTTTGCATAGTAATATATTTATTATATCGGCAGAACGCTGTCTATCAGGTTCCGGGTGTATTCGTTCTGCGGGTGATTGATGATTGCATCCGGCGTCCCCTCTTCGACGATCTTCCCCTTGTACATGACCAGTACCCGATCGCAGAATGACTGCACCAGAGCGATATCATGGCTTATAAAGAGGATGGAAAGCCTGCCCTTTCGTTCGGTGCGTATCCCGTTGATCAGGTCCAGGATTTCCTTCTGGACAGTCACATCCAGGGCAGATGTAGCTTCGTCCATGATCAGAAGCTCCGGCCCGATTGCAAGCGCCCTGGCGATGGCAGCTCTCTGGCACTGTCCGCCACTTACCTGATCAGGATATCTTCCGGCGAGATCAGCGGGAAGACCGCAGCGCTCAAGCAGGTCTGCTACCCGTTTCCCGGTCTCTGATCTGGACAGGCCACTATTCCGGAGACTTTCACCAATACCATCCCCCAGAGTACATCTTGGATCAAAGGACGCTGCAGGCGATTGAAAGACCATCTGCACGTGTCGGTAAATCTGCCGCAGGTCCTTTTTTTTCATTGCTGTAATGTTCTGTCCGTGAAGTTCTACGCTTCCCTCTGCAGGCGGAATAAGCACGGTGATCATTCTCGCCACCGTGCTTTTACCGCTGCCGCTCTCTCCGATGATGCCCAGACACTCGCCTGGCAGTATGTCAAAGCTGACGTGATCAACGGCGGTGACCTCTTTATGTTTACCTGTGTGGAATATCTGCGTCAGATTATGTACCTGCAGAACAGTTTTCATCTGTTTCATACCTTTCTTTTATGAAATCTTTCCTCGTTTGATCCGTGGAACCGCCTGCATCAATTCTCTGGTATATTCCTGTTGCGGATGCTGAAGTACCTGTTCCGTCTCGCCATATTCAATCGCCCTGCCATTTTTCAGTACCAGGACGTGGTCAGCCACGGCATTGATTACACCGATATTATGTGTGACAAGCAGGATGGAGGTGCCGTAAAGCTCACGGACCTTCAGCAGCTCCTGTAGGACCTGCTTCTGGATGGTTACGTCAAGCGCAGATGTCGGTTCATCCGCAAGGATGATTTCCGGATGCAGAAGGACCGCTGCGGCAATTCCTATTCTCTGCTGCATGCCACCGGATAATTCAAATGGATAACAGGAAAGAAGATCCGAGGGATTTTCAAACCCAAGTCTGCCAAGCACATCCGCAGATACTTTTGTAAAAGCCTCTCTTGTCATCTTCACATGCCCGGTCATCGCTTCGTAAAGCTGACTTCCAATGGTACGGACCGGGCAGAAGGAACTTCCGGCATTCTGAAAAATCATACCAAGTCCCGGGCCGTTGATCGCTCTGCGCTCCGCATCGGACAAATCCGGCAGATCCTGGTCCTTATACCAGATATCTCCTCTGGTCACCACACCCGTATCACCGAGAAGCCCCATCGCCGCCTTGATCAGCGTAGATTTACCAGATCCGGATTCCCCGACAATACCAAGGACCTCGCCACTTTCCATTGAGAAACTGACATCATGAATTACGGTATTGCTGCCATAGGCGATATCGACATGCTGATATTGAAGAATTTTTTCCATATTAAAATCTCCTGCCCGGTTTCCGTACTTCAATCTCTTCACGGCCCCGATCTCCAGTAATGCATCTCCACTGACTGTTTCCTGTGTTTTCCATCCGGGCCTCTTTCCTGCACTGGATACTGCACTTCATATTCCGGCTTTTTCCTGGTTCCCCTGCACTTTCAGGTGCCTGATTATCGTCAGCTTTCTTCTGGTATGTTAAGCCTCTGATGAACCTCTGCGCCTCGGATCAGTCCAGTCGCGGAGTGTGTCTCCAAACAGATTGAAGATCATCACAGAAATAAAAATGGCGATGCCGGGTGAAAATACAATCCAGGGTGCTGTCGTAATCATGCTTCTGGCATCACTCATCATGCTTCCCCACTCGGCGGTCGGTGGCTTTGCTCCGAGGCCAAGAAAGGACAGGCCTGCCAGCTCCATGATCATCGTTCCGATGTCAAGCGCAGCTGTTACAAGGATCGGTCCAATAATATTGGGAAGAATATGCTTTGTGATCAGCTTACAGGTGCTGCTGCCCGACAGTCTCGCCGCTTCTATGTACGGTCTCGTTTTCTGCGAAAGAGTCTGACTTCGTGCTATCCGTGCAAACCTGGGCCAGTTGACAGCGGCAAGTGCCAGGATTGCGTTTTGTATTCCTCCGCCAAGTACGCCGGCGATCGCCAGTGCAAATACAAGACCGGGGAATGCAACAAAAATGTCAGAGATCCGCATCAGAACTGTATCCCATATTCCACCGGTCCATCCGCAGAACACACCGGCTGCCGTACCGATGAATGTGCTGATTCCCACCAGCAGAAGGGCGGAGAAAATACTTGCGCGGCTCCCGGCAATAACACGGGAGAGCATGTCTCTTCCATAACGATCGGTTCCCATCAGATGCGCTGCGGAAGGGGCCATTTTTGCAATGGTCAGATTCTGGGCATCCGGATCATAGGGTGTAAGATACCCGGAAAAAACTGAAAGTACCAGTAAAAGAATTACCAGAGCGCCAAATAGAATAAGTCTGTTTCTCACATTGTGATGCCGGGTCTTTGGGGCTCTGAC
The DNA here is from genome assembly GCA_051879715.1 of Bilifractor sp. Classification (GTDB taxonomy): domain Bacteria; phylum Bacillota; class Clostridia; order Lachnospirales; family Lachnospiraceae; genus Bilifractor. The sequence goes on along the minus strand of JBJEMO010000169.1, from coordinate 1,446 downwards.
AGAAGGGATTCTGTGTTGTTCAGAAGGCTTTCGCATCAAAGCCTCTTCCTCCATGATAGGATTTTCAGATGGCGTATCCGTCCGTTGTTTCCTGTTGTTATCTACAGCTTCACTCATGTTGATCTACCAGTTTCTCTCTGTCTGTTATGCTTTACCAGTGATGATTTATCATCATTTAATCTGATTCTGGGATCCAGATACATGTACAGGAGATCCGTTACAAGGTTAACAGCTACATAAATGACAGCCATCCAGACGACGTATGCCTGGATCATCGGATAATCCCGCATGGTAATGGAATCCACTGCCAGTTTTCCCACTCCGTCCCACATAAAGATGCTTTCAATAATTGCTGTTCCGCCCAGAAGGCTCCCGATCGAGAGCGCAAGCAGTGTAATAATCGTCAGCATGGCGGATCGGAGTACACTTTTCCATAAGATAATCCTCCCCCTGATACCTCGTGCCCTGGCGCCGGCTACATAGTCCTTATTGAGCTCATCGAGTACAGCTGCCCGAACCTGACGCATATATTTTGCGGACATCGCAATCGCCAGCGTCATAGTTGGCAGGATGGCACTTTTGAGAGATATACCCTCTGAGATAGACGGCAGCCATTTCAGGCGGATCGCAAACAGCTGCAAGAGCAGCAGCGCAACAAAAAAGTTCGGAAGAGAATTTCCGATAAAGCTCAGAAACCGAAGGATATAATCGGTAACCTTGTCATGATGTACTGCAGCCAGAATGCCCAGCGGAATGGAGATAACAACTGTGGCAATTACAGAAAGCAGTGTCAGAAGCAGCGTTGCCGGAAGCTTTGATATAAAGGTTCCAAAGACATCCTTGCCGGAGACGTAGCTTGTACCCAGATTTCCTGTCATAAATCCTCCCAGCCAGGAAAAATATTGTACCAGGAAGGGCTTATTCAGCCCGAGCTCTGCCCTTTTTGCGTCAATGATTTCCTGGCTGACAGCCCCCTTGTTTGCATACATCTCTGTCACTGCATCGCTTCCTGCCGCATGCATCAGTGCGAAAGACAGAAAGGTAATGCCCAGCAGGACGGGGATGATCTGTAACAGACGTTTTAATATATATTTCTTCACGATTCCACGCCTTCATAACGATTCGATATGCATCAATTATGTATCCACCGATTTTCATCCGAATCTGCGCACACATGACGATTTGCTTCTTATGCAGTAGAAAGTGATGATCGGATGGTTTAAATACTTATGCATTATACAGCTGATTTGCATATCGCACAATCCTATATGTATTCCATTTTGTTATATTATATTTGCAGAATAACCAGATGGGCAGATGACTGGTATGGCGCAGGCTGGGATTTCATAGCCTGCATATACTTTGTTTAGCGTTACTGTTCAACGGCGTGTCAGGAGGACACTTCTCATTTGTCTGTTTCCGTTCGTAAACGGACAGTAAGCTGGT
>JBJEMO010000168.1:0-9194 GCA_051879715.1 Bilifractor sp. | reverse complement strand
TTCTTGAAAACATAGACTGGTTTTCATCTCTAAACTAAATGACATTGGTTCAGAGGTGCGTCAAGAGGACACATCAGTGAACTGTAACCGGAACAGTCCTGATATGCAGGTCATCATGCAAATGGCAGCATGCATACACATATCAGATTTCCGGGTGGCAGCTGATCGTATCAGATATCCTGGTGAGAACCGCTCAGGCCTTTGGCTGTACCTCAGCCTGCTTTTCCTCATCCTCCGGACGGATCCAGGTCTTGTGAATGATATCATCCCGGAACATGGAGAATTTATCCATCGGATAATTTTCCAGATTCTTCAGCACCTTCCGGTCATCCGCTGTCTTCAGCAGCTTTTCACGGTCCTTCATGACCTCCGCAGCCGTCACCTTACGGGACGGACCGCCGACACAGCCGCCCGGGCAGATCATTCCCTCGATGAAATCCTCCTTCAGCTTACCAAACTTCAGCATGGTAAGCGCCTTCTTGCACTCCGGGCCTCCGGCTGCACGCACGAGCGTAATTCCGGTCGTGTCTTCTCCCCGTTCCTTCATGCACTCAATGACGGCATTCGCCACACCACCCGAGGTAGCAAAGCGTTTTCCGAAGATGGATGCCTCCTGATACGGATCCGTACACGGCTTGAGCTCCACATCCTTGGAGCGAAGGAATGCAGAAAATTCACCGTAGGTAAGAACGTAATCCGCGTTTTCCGGAACACCCTTGACGTCAGCAGCTTCGGATTTCTTTGCGACGCACGGTCCGATGAATACCGTGACACAGCCCGGATGCATAGCCTTCAGATATCTGGATACAGCGCACATGGGCGAAACAACGGATGACATATTGTTCCTGTACTGCTCCGGGAAATGCACCTTCAGCATATTGATGAATGCGGAACAGCAGGAGGTCGTCATCTTCCGTCCTTCTTTTCTCGCTTCACTCCACTCCTCGGATTCATAGGCAGCGGTCATATCGGCACCGAGTCCGACCTCCACCAGGTCCTTGAACCCAAGCTCCTTTACGGCCTGACGGATAGATCCCATCGTAATATCCGGTCCGTACTGGCCCTCCGTTGCAGGTGCGACCATCGCGTAAACCTCTTTGCCTGCCTTGATTTCTTTGATGATATCAATAAGATACGATTTGGATGCCGGTGCTCCGAAGGGGCAGGAATGGATGCACAAACCACACTGGATGCACTTCTTGTCATCAATGACACAGATGCCGTACTCATCATAGGTGATGGCTCCTACCGGACATGCCTTCTTGCAGGGACGTACAAGATGTACGATTGCATTATACGGACATGCCTCTGCGCACTTTCCACACTCCTTGCACTTTGTGGCATCAATATGGGACCTGTGGGCTCCCATTGTAATGGCACCGAATTTGCAGGAACTCTGACACGGCTGCCCCATACACTTACGGCAGTTATCCGTTACCGTGTAAGCAGAAATCGGACACTCCTCACAGGCAGGTCCAAGTACGCGGACAATGTTCTTCGAGGTATCGTTGGGATCAGGGTTCTTGCCCTCAGCAAGACGGATTCTCCGCTTGATCAGCTCCCGGTCCTTGTAGACACAGCATCTGTACTTTGCCAGGGGACCCGGGCTGAGCTTTAAGATCAGCTTTTCCTTCCCCTCCTCGTCAAGCTCGTCATTCCAGGCAAGCCGTGCAGTCTCTTCGAGAATCTTGTGCTTCAGCTGAATCAGATTTTCGTCATTTGTAACCATATGGGCATCCTTTCTATAAATATTACACATATCAACAAAACCGGCGATTCAACACACCGATTTTCTGTATACAGTCTACTATTTTTTGCCATCTGATTCAACTGATGAGGTATGTTTTTGGCGTATGTTTTCTTTTTCGTGCAATCCTGAATATTACAGTTCGCCGCTGTGTCAGACGTCCAATCAGAAAACTTCTCATACAGTCCTTTGGAGTGAGATTGCGTGCGGAAACATACAGATAAGAAATGCACTGCCTGTCAGGATTTCTGAATTTGCTATAAAGGGTGCGATTTGCTATAATGGGTTGCAGTTTTAAATATCAGTCGAAAGGAATGTTTATTTATGAAGTTTTTTTATCCTGTGATTGTCACAAAAACCGAAAACGGTTATCATGCTAAATTTACGGATCTTGAAATGTGCGAAGCAGATGGAGATACCCTGGACGAGGTTCTGGATAATGCAAAGGATGCTGCCTACAACTGGATTGATGCGGAATTCCAGGAGCCTGACCCGCAGCTTCCGCCGTCCTCAGACAAAGCGGACCTGGAGGCAAAGGCTGCAGATGGAGAAATCGTAAGAGAAATCCTCATAACCTACAGAATGATGGATGGATGGGAAGAATAAAAGCAGGCAGGGACGGAATATCCCTGCCTGTTTTTTCTGTCTTATGTCTTATTTGTTTTCAGATTCATATGAAATTCATTTGTAGATGTCTTTTGAGAACTTTCATCTGAATTTCCCAGAATATCATTCTGAGAAAACAGCTGCATTTTCAGACTATGATTTAATACCCTCTGTCTGTATGCATCATGTAAAGCAAAGCGTTGCAGATGCATGCAGCGATATTGCTTCCACCCTTGCGTCCCCTGGCGACAATGTATGGCACATCCGCGTGCATGATCAGCTCTTTGGACTGTACCACATTGACAAATCCTACCGGAACACCGATGATCAGCTCCGGTGCAAGTGTGCCGTTTTCAATCAGCTCATACAGCCGTACGAGTGCAGTCGGTGCATTGCCGATGGCAAAGATAAGCTTCCGGTCAAGCTTTGCAGCCTTTTCCATGCAGACCGCTGCGCGGGTCACTCCTCTGCCCTTCGCTTCCGCCGCTACATCCGGATCGGACATGAAGCAGAATACCTCTCCTCCATACTGCGCCAGAGCATGTTTATTGATTCCGGCGGCAGCCATATGTGTATCTGTGACAATGGATGCACCGCTCCTTATGGCAGAGCTTGCCTTTTCTACAACGCCTTCCGAAAAGCACAGGTTATCCGCATAATCAAAGTCCGCACTCGTGTGAATGCAGCGCTTTACAATCGGCTCTGTTCCGGGAATCAGCAGACGGTTCTTGTCTCCCAGCTCCTCTGTGATGATCTCGAAACTGCGCTTCTCTATATCCATCGGCCTGACATTTTCCAGTTCAATTTTTATTTCAGACATTTTTCATTCCTTCCATGTATCTCAAAAGCTCTTATCTCGGCAGCCGCTTCGCAGACAGGGATTTTATAGCCCTGTCGTCATTCGCAAACCGGCTGTAACAAAGCTTTATCCTGGTTTATGAAGCTGCGGAACTCCTCAGGCGCATGGCGCCTTCGTCAAACAGTCCTCGCTATGATGTTTTTGGCTGCTTCCGGATAAATCTTTGAACAGCCGGTAATGCTCTGACAAATGTGCTATAAAATTCCTGCCTGCATAATAATTCTACGTCTGAAAGTTGCTTTATCAGATTCCGTTATCCAGGATTCCGTAGATTTTCTTCATATCCATGTGTTCCCTGAGCGCATCGGCAAGAATATCGTACTGGCTCTCCTTAAAGGTCTGGTAATCCACTCCGGTCATGTCACGGGTATCAATCCCCTTCCTTTTTCCCAATGCCTCTACGATCCGGTCTGCAACCTTTTCCCTGTCAAATACGCTGTGTACATAGGTGCCATAGACATTTCCGCATTGCACGCCATCCGACTTTTCTGCAGCGTCTGGCACATTTGTGTCATGAATGTGTGTGACGGACAGCGCATCTTCATCCGGCGTGCTGACACCCATGTGAATCTCATAACCTTCGATCTCTGAGCCGGAGAGCTCTGCGAGAGCACCCTCCAGCTTTCCAAAGCTTCCGACAACCCGGGTACGTGTCTTCGCACCGGCAAAAACCGTGTGCATGGGAAGAAGTCCCATACCCTTTATACTGCCGCCTGCTTCTACACCCTCAGGATCAGAGAGGGTCTTTCCAAGCATCTGGTACCCGCCGCAGACGCCGAATATCACCGTTCCACCTGTTGCGGCCTTGAGAATGGCTGCCTCCAATCCGTTCTGCCGCATCCAGAGCAGGTCTTCCATTGTATTTTTCGTGCCGGGTAATAGAATCATGTCAGGATTTTTCAGCTCAGAGACGCGGTCCACATACCGCAGAGATACACCCTGCATTTTTTCAAAAGGATTGAAATCCGTGAAATTGGATATTCTCGGCACACGTATGACTGCAAGATCGATCTGTGCCACCTGCTGGTCTCCGGAGAACCGCTCCGTCAGGCTGTCCTCATCCTCAACTTCAATGTGCAGATAAGGGGCTACGCCCACGACCGGAATGCCGCTTCGCTGTTCCAGCATACGTATGCCGGGATCAAGGATGGATTTATCACCACGGAATTTGTTGATTACAAGTCCCTTGACCATTGCCCTCTCATCTGGATCAAGCAGGTCTACCGTACCGATCAGCTGGGCAAAAACCCCGCCCCTGTCAATATCACCGACCAGGAGGACCGGTGCCTTTGCAATCCTGGCCATGCCCATATTCACAAAGCAGTCAGCATCCTTCAGGTTGATCTCTGCCGGACTTCCGGCACCTTCGATGACAATAATGTCATGTTGTGCCGCAAGAAAATCGTAGGCCTTTTTCACCTCCGGAATGAGCTTTGGTTTATACCGGAAATACTCCCGGGCGTCCATATTGCCCAGGACCTCTCCGTTGACAATGACCTGTGAACCCGTGTCATTGGTCGGCTTCAACAGAATAGGGTTCATGCGCACGTCCGGTTCCACGCCGGCACACTCCGCCTGCATGACCTGGGCGCGCCCCATCTCCAGACCTTGCCGCGTAATAAAGGAATTCAGAGCCATATTCTGCGCCTTGAAGGGAGCCACACTGTACCCATCCTGTCTGAAAATCCTGCACAGCCCTGCCGCTATCAGACTCTTCCCTGCATTGGACATTGTGCCCTGTATCATTATTGCTTTTGCCATATGCTGCGAACCTCGATTAATCTTTTTGCATTGCTCTTTGAAGCGCTTCGATCAGCTTTTCATTTTCCGTGTGCAGCCGCACCGCTGTTCGATAATACCCATTCCCCAATCCGTAGTAATTGGAGCAGTCACGGATCATGACACCAAAGGGAAGAACCTTCTCCGGAAGGTTTTGCGGTCCCTTGAAGAAGATATAATTGGCCTTGGAATCAAACACCTGCAAGCCAAGTGCCTGCAGTGATTTTTTCATCCATGCCCGTTCCGTCTGGATAATCTTCCTCGCACGACTGACATAATCCTCTTCCTGCAGTGCCGCCACGCCGGCCTTCTGTGCCGGAATGGATACGTTCCACGGCTGTACCGATGCATGCATCCGGTCAAGAAGTGCCGCATCAGATGTCATCCCGTATCCAAGACGCAGCCCTGCCATTGCATAGCGCTTTGTGAATGCCTTCAGTATAAATATGTCAGGATTGTCATGCAGATACCCTTTCAGCGTATGAACTTCCGGGTCATTGATGAAATCCTGAAAGCACTCATCCACAAAAAGCCGGACATCATGCATTCTGCAGGCAGTCATGATCTTCTGCATCAGAGAAGGGTCCACCAGAAGCCCGGTGGGGTTGTTTGGATTACAGAGAAAAACTACATCCAGATCATCCGTGATTGCGCCGATAAAGTCATCCGTCAGGCAAAAACCATCTGACTCCCGTATCGGATACTGCATGACAGTGCAGCCGGTGCTTTGAAGCGCCTGCGCATACTCCGCAAAGGTCGGAGCAGGTACAAGCGCCCTCCCTGGACGAAGGGCCCAGGCATAGGCGAAGATTACCTCTGCAGCACCATTTCCACAGAACAGATAAGGCTCCGGTACCTTTTCATAACCGGAAAGGGCCCGGATCAGCTCCGACTGCCGCACGTCCGGATAATGACAGATCTCCGTCATACTGTTCTGTGCTGCCCGGACCACACGCTCCGGTGTTCCAAGCGGATTCATATTGGAAGAAAAATCTATGACCCCGAGATGCCTATAGACATCTCCGCCATGCACATTTTTATACATTTACCGTTTACTCCCCAGAACTGTTTTTTCAGATCTCTTTAAAAAGGCCACATTTACCTGATGAAATACAGTACAAGGCCTCTCACTGCTGCGGCAAGTACAGCCGCAAGAAATGCTGTGACATACATGATCCGGTCAGAAGCAGGAATATCCTCAGCAGTAATCTCCCGGATCGGATCGCCGATATGCGGTTTCTTATGCAGAACACCAAAGTACCAGGCATCGCCTGCCAGCTGAACATCCAATGCCCCCGCCATCGCAGCTTCTGTGTGTGCAGAATTCGGGCTTGCGTGCTTGAGGCGGTCCCTCTTCATGATTTTCCATGCGTTTTTCCCATCATGTCCGGTAAGGAAGGCAGCAAGTACCATAAGAACCGCAGAAACCCTTGCAGGAATAAAGTTCAGCACATCATCAAGCTTTGCCGCAAAAGTCCCGAACCAGCGATACCTGTCATTGACATAGCCGATCATGGAGTCCATGGTATTGACGGATTTATAGAAAAATCCGCCCACAGCACCGCCAAGCATCAGAAACAGCAGCGGTGCCACCACGCCGTCTGAGGCGTTTTCCGCAACCGTTTCCACGGCAGCCTTTGTAACACCCGTCATGTCCAGACGCTCCGTGTCCCTGCCTACAATCATGGAAACGGCCTTTCTCGCCTGCTGCAGATCTCCGGTTTTTATCGCGTGGTATACCTTCATACTCTCGTCGTGAAGGGACCTGGCTGCGAGAAGCTGATAGCACCAGAAGGTCTCCAGCGCAAAACCAGCCCAGAAATTCATGTGGTAAAGGACTGTCAGAATGAGAGAAGGCACGAGGGTGCTCAGGATAATTACACACAGGGCAGTGAAAACGCCTGCTGTCCTCTCACCGGCCTTTCCCTTCGGAAACAGCTTCCGGAAAACTTTTTCAAAAAAGCTGATACATTTCCCGATCAGCTGCACCGGATGGTACAGCCAGTGTGGATCTCCCAGCAGAAGATCCAGAGCGCCGCCCAGCAGCACTGCCGGGATAATGTGATCAAAGGTTTCGATTATCATGATATTCTCTGCACTTCTCCAGAAAGGTCTGCGCTATCTTCGGGTTAGCATAAAAGTAGAGATGCGGAAAGCCAGCATATAACGTGTCTGTGCTGCGGACGCATCGCCAGCTGCGGTTTCCGGAAGGTTTTTCCGCCAGGTACGCGTCACCGGGATTCTCTGACTCGTAGTAATGAAACTCGTGGGAACGGATATCTCCGATCTGTCTTCCAAACATCGTCCCACCGGAAAGGGTCATGTAACCGAACCGCTTCAGATGTCCGGTATAATAGGCTTTTTCCTGAAAAACGCCCGCCATTGGCCATTCCCTGCCGCCTTGATCCGTGAGCGTGCTGTGCAGATAGAGAAATCCACCGCACTCCGCGATGGTGGGAAGCCCTTCCAGTATCGCGTCCCGGACTGCGGAACGCATGGAAAGGTTCTCGCCAAGCTCCTTTCCGTATAGCTCAGGATATCCACCATGCAGCAGCAGACCGTCCAGATGCTCCGGCAGCTCCTTGTCATGAATCGGCGAAAAAGGCACAAGCTCCGCACCAAGAGCGGACAGCAGGTCCAGATTGTCCGCGTAGAAAAAGCAGAATGCCTCATCCTTTGCCAGGCCGATCCGCAGGCGTTTCCTTTCATTTGACGACGTCTGCGCCTCTTGTCTTTTATCCTGAACATCGGCATGCTGTGCAGCTGCGTCCAGCATATATGGCAGAGCAGAACATTCTGATGGGTTCTCAGATGGCAAAGCAGACGATTCTGACAGGTTCTCAGTCAGGGAAGATTTCCAGGGCAGAGATTTCCGGAGCAGAGAAGGCGCCTCACCGGCAATTTTCAGAATCAGTTCCAGATCCAGTGTTTTGGAAAGGATTTCAGAAAGGTGGTCCAGCTTGAACTGAAAATCTGCAATTTCATCCGGCATAAGAAGACCGAGGTGCCGGCTCTCCAGAGCGCAGTCCTTTACATCCGGCACATAGCCGACAACGGGCACGTGCACCTCACGTTCAATCATCTCCTTCATGCGCGGATAGAGAGACGGTGAAATATGGTTCAGAATCAGTCCTTTGATGCACTTCTTCTCCTGAAAATCCAGAAATCCACGGATCATTGGCACAATAGAACGCCCCACGCCCCTTGCGGGGATGATCAGCAGGACAGGTGTATCGGTGATGGAAGCGAGATCACTGGCTCCTGCCCTGGAGCTGTCAATCCCGATGCCGTCAAAATAACCCATGACGCCCTCAAGCACTGCCAGATCCGCATCTGCGGCATTCTGCACAAGCAGTGCACGGGTTGTATCCGGATCCGTGAAGAAAGTGTCAAGATTCCTGCATTTCGTGCCCAGGACCTTTGTGTGAAACATCGGGTCAATGAAATCCGGTCCGCATTTGAAGGACGCCAGGCGCAGACCCTGCTTTTTCAGAAGGTGCAGCAGCCCGCAGGTGATCAGTGTCTTACCGCTTCCGCTTGACGGGGCGGCAATCATGATCCGGTTGATTTTTATTTTTGTATTTTCATCCATTTGCATCGTAGTTACCCTGTTCACGATATGTGCTGCAGCGTTTCGCAGCTGATGATGTGTATGTGACCGTTAGCTGCTCACCCGGGAGCCATCAGTATCTGCTTCCCCGGATCTGGCACTTTCTTCCGTTATGGAACCGACGCCTTCCGTCGTGATCACGTATACAGGATTCTGCCCCATCATCATATGGTAGGGCCCGGCCTTCTTTGATTTTGCCACCGTGACAGAGGCAATATCTGGTTCTGCAAATGGGAGCCGTTTCAGGATATCCAGTGCCTGTGTAACTGTTTCAAGTGTTATCGCGTTCAGTACCACCCGGATGCCCGGATTTTTCTGCAGAAGCAGCCGAAGGATCTCCTCCATATTGCCACCGGTCCCGCCCAGAAAGGCATGGGTTGGGACAGGAAGGTCCTGCAATGCCTCCGGGGCGCTTCCCTCAACAATCTCCATATTGTCCACGCGGAATTTCAGCTTGTTGGAATAGAGCAGCCGGACAGCAGCTGGATTTTTCTCTATAGCATATACTCTGCCCTCCACTGCCCGGAGCGCTGCCTCTACAGAGCAGGAACCGCTGCCTGCCCCGATGTCATACACTACAGAATGCTCTGTCA
>JBJEMO010000167.1:0-9210 GCA_051879715.1 Bilifractor sp. | reverse complement strand
AACCAGGAAAATGACGGAGTCAGAGTCCGTTGCCTTACCATTTGGCGATAGCCCATTGCTTATTGCCTTGTGCCCTGCAACATGTGATATCTTATCAGACTCATATAAAAAATGCAAGCATTATTTTTATTTTTTTTGATTTCATATGAAATACACACAGTTCTCACTGATCTGTTCTATAAATGATCCATACTCAACTCGATCATAATCCCTAAAACTGCATAAAACTTCAGCAGGCTCAACCTGCAGAGCAGGTATTTCACAGACCATTTGTCAGAGCATTACTGGCTGTTCAAAGATTTATCCGGAAAAAGACTATGAAGTAAAAGGCGAGGACTGTTTGACGAAGGCGCCTTCAGCGCCTGAGGAGTTCCGCAGCATCACAACCTCAGGATAAAGCTTTGTTACAGCCAGTTTGCGAATGACGACCGGGCTGTGAAATACCTGCCGCACCAGCCTGCACTATATATCAATGCATTACCGGCTGCTCAAAGATTTTCCATTCACGCGGTACAGCACCACAAAGCACACTGCCGCAGCTCCGGCCTCTGCCGCATAGCAAAGCACCGGCACCATTCCTCCACCGAGCTTCGAAAAAAAATAATCTCCGAAGATAGCCCATGCATTGACACACATGTGGGCTGCCACAGCCACCCGCAGGTCTCCGCTCTTCCGGTATACCCAGACAAGCAGAAAGCCCAGAACAAACGCGTATAGAAACTGAATCACATTGCCGTGATAAATACCAAAGCAGAGCGCACAGATAAAAGCGCCCATCCATCTGCCTGTGTAATACCTCGCTCTGCGGTACAGCATGCCCCGGAAGATCATTTCCTCTGCGATCGGCCCAAGAATAACGGTGCCAATAACCAGGAGCAGCAGATTCTGATTCTCGAAGGCGGGGGCAGCATTCATTGTATAGCCGGTAAATATGCTCTCCAGAGGGCTTTTCGTGATCACTATGCTCCAGAGATGGCCGGCAAAGGTGACCAGAAGACATGCCGCTACAGCCTGCCATCTCTTCCATCCTCCCCACTCCATCGGAAATCGCATGGAATCCACCTTATAGTTCTGCCGCTGCAGGAAAATCGTGAGGCCAAAGGTCACAATACTGATCCACATAGGCAGTGTACGCACCTTCGCATAGATCTGATTCGGATCATATTCTCCGATCAGAAGTCCTGCGATCAGAAGCAGGACTACGGTGACAGCAGCCATGCACAGCAGGATAAATACAAGTGGAAAAATTACATCCCATACCTTCTGTCTCTTTGTCATAGACGTCCTTCCGAGATCTTCACAGTGTCAGGAGGAAATCTGTCAGTTCCCTGACCGAGTCAAGTATCACATCCGCTCCTGCCTGCACCAGCTCTTCCCTGTCTCCATATCCGTAGGTGACACCAACCGAACCGATCCCGCACTCCTTTGCTCCAGTGATATCAAACTTACGGTCTCCCACCATGCAGACCAGCTCCCTGTGGTCCTGGTAGCCGGATCTTGTCAGCACACTGCCAATCAGCTGGGTCTTTGAAATGCTCTGCTCCGTTTCCACCAGGGAGATACCGCATACATAATCAAACCATTTCAGAAATCCACAGCGCCGGGCAATCTCTCTGGCAAACTGCTCGGGCTTTGAGGTAGCCATTCCGATAGACAGACCCTTTTTCTTTAATGCCTGCAGCATCTCCGGAATTCCCGGATATACGCTGCTCTCAAACTTTCCAATGGACTCATATCGCTTCCGGAACCATCGCACCCCCTGGAGGGCCTGATCCTCTGTCATCCCCAGATGCATAAAGCTGTCATTGAGCGGCGGGCCAACGAAGAACCCCAGCTGGCCCGGATCATAATGCGGCCATCCCATCTGGTCCAGCGCATACTGTGCACTTCTGGTGATGCCCTCTCCTGTATCGGCCAGTGTACCATCGAAATCAAAGAGGATCAGTTTCTCCATATGTATCACATTTCCTCCGGCGCACGGAATCCGAGAACCTGGATTGCGTCCTCCAGTGTCCTCTGTACGGTCTTCAGCAGAAGCAGCCATGACTTTTTCTGACGCTCATTCTCTTCCGTCAGGATGCGGTTCTCATGGTAGAAGCTGTTAAAGTTATTGGAGAGCTCATAGATATACGCACAAAGCCTGTGCGGCGCTTTTTCTTCGAACGCTCCTGTCAGCGCTTCGTTGTAGCGGGCAAGCTGCAGCATCAGCTTCTTCTCGGTATCGCCTGATGCTTCCAGAATTTCTGCGCCCTCCAGGGTGCCGCCCTCCTCTGCAAATTTTTTCAGGATGGACTTGATCCGGACAATGGTGTAGAGAATGTACGGGCCGGTATTTCCCTCAAAGGACGTGAACCGGTCTACATCAAATACATAGTCCTTCGATGCCTGATTGGAGAGATCGCCGTACTTGATGGCGGAAAGACCCACGATTCTGGCCGTATCCTCAGCATCCTTGTCCTTGACACTCCGGTTTTCCACAATTTTGCGGTACATCTCCTGATCGATATCCGCAATCAGCGTCTCCAGGCGCATTACACCGCCCTCTCTTGTCTTAAAGGGCTTACCATCCTTCCCGTTCATCGTGCCAAAGCCAAGAAAGGTCAGCTTTGTCTCCGGCTTTACAAGCCCTGTCTTGCGCGCACAGCGGAAGGTCTGAATGAAATGCATCTCCTGCCGCTTGTCCACGACATACAGGATTTCATCGGGATGGAAATCCTGCATCCGTTCCACGATGGTTGCCAGATCCGTGGTTGTATAAAGGGCGGCTCCGTCCGACTTGAGAATCATGCAGGGCGGGACCTCCTTCTGGTCAGAGTCCTCCTTTACGTCCACAATCAGAGCGCCCTGATCCTCATAGGCAAACCCCTTATCCTTCATCATCTGCACCATGTCCGGGATATATGCCTGCGCATCCGACTCGCCCTTCCAGAGATCGAAGTGGACGTCCAGCTTTTCGTAATTCTTTTTCAGATCCGATACAGATACCGCAATGATATGCTTCCACAGCGCCCGGTATCCTCTTCGCCCGCTCTGCAGTTCTGCAGTTGCCTGCAGTGCCTTCTCCTTGTATGCCTCATCCTCTTTGGACTTTTTGCTGGCCGTCGGATAGATTTCCTCCAGCTCGCTGATGGTAAAGGGCGCCTCTGCAGGATAATCGCCAGTGTAAGAAGCATCAAAATAAGGAAGCTCCGGCTTTCTCTCCTGCAGCTCCGTGATGATCAGGCCCATCTGCAGGCCCCAGTCCCCCAGATGCACATCTCCGATCATATGATGACCCAGACGCAGTCCCATGCGCCGGATGCTCTCACCGATAATTGCCGAGCGAAGGTGTCCCACATGCAGGGGTTTGGCTACATTCGGTCCGCCGTAGTCTATGACAACCGTCTTTGGTTCCTTCGTCTGTTCAACGGAGACATCCGGATCCTGAGACATCTCTCCGATATACCCCGCAAGGAAATCCCGGCGGACTGTCATATTGATGAATCCCGGCTTTACAGCCTCTGCCTTTTCAAATACCGGAGAATCCGCAAGAAAGCCTACAATATCCTCCGCAATCTGGATCGGGGCCTTCCTGTATTCCTTCTTTGCGGCCATGGCTCCGTTGCACTGATACTCACAGAGATCCGGACGATTTGATACGGTAACTCTGGCATACTTCGGATCATACCCTGCCTTCCGGAATGCTTCTGCAGTCTCCATATTGATTTTTTCGATTAATTTCTTCATACCTTTGCTTTCCTTTTTACCGGACCGGATAAAAATCAGTCCTTTTTCTCCTGTTCTGCCTTACACAGTTCATCCTTGTACTTCTTGAATTTCTCATAGAAATACTGAATGACCGCCTTCCGTGTGATGATGCCGATAAATACATTCTCATCATCCACCACCGGCACAAAATTCTGCTTCATGGAGATCTGCACCAGATCCTCGATGTCACAGTTGATATTGACCGGGTCCATCCTCCACCTCCGTGGAATAGATGCGATCCGGATGTCCTCCGCGTCATGCAGACTGAGATCGTACTTTTCCTTGATCACACGAAGGAGATCACCCTCTGTCAGTGTACCCACGTACCGGCCCCTGCCATCAAGCAGCGGGATCGCCGTGTACTTATGATACTCCATCTTCTCAAGAGCCTGCCGCAGAGAAGCTTCTGCATTTATATAAGCGCACTCTGCCTTAGGCGTGATAAAAAACAAAATATTCATAGCAATGTATTACCTCTGTTCATGATACCCGCAGTAAATTGATCGGAGTTTCCGCCATGCAGAATCAGAATGTATCAAAAATATAAAACACACGCAAAGATTCACAAATACAGAAGCTGCCTGAAAATCAGACAATTCTCTGCCGGGCCAGATTATAGTATAATGGATACTAAAATAAGTTTCAAGCAAAGGAGGCTTCTGTATGACACCAAAACAACTGAACTACCGCCATCTCGGTGAAAGCATGATCCGCAAATTTGAAAAAAGAAATATGACTGCCTTTTATGTGGATTCGAAGGAGGAGGCACGAAAAAAAGTGCTGGAGCTGATCCCCGAAGGCTCTTCTGTTACTTATGGAGGATCTGCAACATTGGAGGAATGTGGGATCAAGGAGGCTCTGAAAAAGGGAAATTACACCTTCATTGAACGAATGGACGCAAAGACGCCGGAAGAAAAACGGGAGATGATGGCCCGCCAGATGATGGCGGATTATTTTCTGATGAGCACGAATGCCTTTACGAAGGACGGGGAACTGGTCAACATCGACGGAAACGGAAACCGTGTCTGTTTTCTGATTCAGGGTCCTTCCCATGTCATCGTTGTGACCGGCATGAACAAGCTCACCTGTGACATCACGGATGCATTTCACCGCATCCACAATGTGGCGACACCGCCGAACTGTGTCAGACTCGGATGCAAGACGCCATGTTCCGTGACAGGCACCTGCGGAAACTGCCTCAGTCCGGACACCATCTGCTGCCAGGAGGTGATCACCAGATACAGCAAGCATCCGGGCCGGATCACCGTCATCATGGTTGGCGAGGATCTGGGCTTCTGAATCTGTTGATTTGCGCTTCCTGATCTATTGATTTATCACCTGAAACGCCCTGCACAGGAAAAATACCTGTGCAGGGCGTTTACACATTCTGATTCAGATATGCAGCAAATAAACAGATCTGCACCAGATTATCTTACATACCAGATATACCCGCACCTGATCCGGCACGGTATGACGCAGTCACTCTCTGCGCAGGGCATCAATCGGATTGAGGTTTGCCGCCTTGATGGAAGGAAGCAGGCCGAAGAGAATGCCGATTGCCATGGAAAAACCAACCCCGACGAAAATCGATGGGATACTGATGGCGACCGGCGTACCGGAGCTCCTGGAAATCACCTCTGCCAGTATGATGCCCACTACGACGCCAAGGATTCCTCCAAGGCTTGTCAGAACTGCTGACTCGGTCAGGAATTGTGCCAGAATGCGCTTTTTCCGCGCACCCAGGGCTTTCTTCAGACCGATCTCGCTGGTACGCTCTGTCACAGAGACAAGCATGATGTTCATGACACCGATTCCGCCTACCAGCAGTGCAATGCTGGCGATCCAGATCAGAAGATTGTTTGTGCTGGCAGCAAGCTGCTGCTTGTTTTTTGCTTTTTCCAGAAGGTCCTCAGCCTTATAGCTTATGGCAGAATCATCACTGCTATCTGTTCCTGTGGACTGGACCGATTCATTCATGATTTCCTGCACTTCTTTGCCGACGTTACTCATATCCTCAGTTCTTTGGGCCCGGGCCACACAATTCTGCGGCTCATCATAGCTGTAGCTGATGGGCCAGTCTGCGTCCGGCATCATAACCATGCCCATCTCCTGTCCGGCGTACGTCATATAATCCTGCAGCGAATCATAGGTGGGCTGATACTTCTGCTCCTTCCGGACCAGCCCGACAACGGTATATGGTTCTCCCTTGATGGTCATGATGCCTCCAAGTGCATTACCATCCGGAAACAGGGTATTGGCAGCGGTTTCATCAAGCAGTACTACCTTGTGAAAATCACTGTAATCCGTATCGGTAAAGGGTCTGCCCGAATAGACCACATAACCCGTTGTAGTCAGATAATGGGAGTCAATGCCCAGCATCTGCGCGCTGTCCAGGGAGTTATTGCCAGCCTGTACGCTGTCAGAATAGCTTCGTGACAGATAGAAGGATGCATCTGCCACATCATCCAGCTGCCGGATCCTGTTCTTCTGATCATCGGATACCGGAGTAACACCGGCAGGCGCTCCCCCATCCATCCAGTAATCACTGTCTCCCTGCTTCAGGGAAATGGTAACGTTATTGTTCCCTGCTCCGATCAGGTTCTGCATGATCTGCTCATTGGTTCCCTTGATTGTCGATACGATACCAATGATCGAGGCTATACCAATGATTACACCCAGCATCGTCAGGAATGACCGCATCTTGTGTGCCCAGATGCTTTGAAAGGAAAACTTCAGATTTTCTATCATCTCATACTCCTTTTCAGATCACGGAAGATTTATGAATACAGGTCTTTCTATGAATACAGGTCTTCCTCTGTACCCTCTCTTGTCGGAGCACCTTCCTTGATGTTCTTGCCATAAGGGAATGCCACCCAGTCTGAAAGCGTAACGCCGGAGAGGATCTCATAGGCTCCGTTCAGGTACTTGCCCACCTTGATCTCCTGCTTTTTCAGCCGATTATCCCGGTCCCGCATGTATACATACTTCTTTCCGTTTTCATCCAGCACAAAAGCACCATACAGATAAAAATCAGACCCGCCGTCTATCGTCACATCATCTGTCCCGGAATCTGCTCCACCTATATAGCTATCTGTTGCAGAGGTGGAACCAATGGTAAGATCCTCTGTTCCATCCTGGGAGGAAGACGTGCTGCCTGTAATGCCCTCTGAACTATCAGAGGCTGAAGATGCATCGTCCGTTACATCCCCGCTCCCATCCGCAGAAGCACCGGAAAGCATGGTGATCTGTACGTATTCCCCGTTTGTCAATGCCGCGTCGGACTGCTCGATATAGGCAATGAACGGATAGATGGAGTTGCTGCTGTCAGAGCCAAAGGTGCCGCTGTTATCCGGATAGGGCGAGATGCTCTTGACCGTTGCGGTATAGGAATTGCCGCTCTGCCAGGATGTGACAGTGACCTCGGTACCCTCCTTTAATGAAGAAAGTCTGTTCTCATACACTCCGCCCTTCACATACAGCCCGGAAGCACCGGTCAGCTGCAGGAAGGCTGATCCGTCTGTAGGCGGATTCGACGGATCCCCTACAGACTTGATTATGCCGTTCATCTTGGCCTTTACCACACCATCGGTAACGTCCTGCTCCGCCTTCCTGACCTTGAGATCGGACTCCTGAAGGTCCAGCTTCAGATCCGACAGCTGGCTTTCCTGGTCCTTGATGGCCTGCTTGAGCTCATCTGCCGTATACTCCGTATCACTGGAAATCAGCCCGGTACCATCAGAGCCGCTGCCGTCAGCAGAATCAGCAGAGGAATCTGCAGCATTTGATGTAGTGCCAGTACCTGTCTGTGTATCTGCGGTCAGCACAGTCATTGCTCCATTGCTCTCCTGCAATGAAGCAGCAGGCAGCAGACAGGCAGAAACACCTGCTGTAGTGAGGGTTTCATCAGATAAGGGTGTGATGGTTCTGTATACAGCTGCCTCTCCGGATGTCGCATTTACGCCTTCCATCCAGGCTGTTGGTGTCGCAGCTGCAGATGTCCCGGAAGAGGTTCCTGACTTTCCTGCTGCGTCGGAAGCATTTCCGGTTTCTCCTGTCGCTGCACCGGAGGTCACGCCCGCTTTTCCGGCAGAAGAGCCAGAAGCAGACCCGGTATCCCCGGCTTCTGTACCGGAGGGATTTTCCGTCTCTGCTGCTGGTGTAACGGACACCTCCGGTGCAGGTGACACTTCCGGTGTCGGCGTTACCGCCGCCTCATCCTCCTTCTGCTGCTCCTCAAGAGCCTGAAGCAGCTTCGCTCTGGTGTCCTTGTCCATCTTTTTCAGGATCGCAGAGAGCCTGTCGTCATCTCCATTGAACTGCTCCAGGGCCTGCACCAGCTTGTCCGTATCCTCAATACCCTCCAGCGCCTTCGCAATCTGGTCGGCTGTCATATTGGAAAGATCTGCAAAATCCGCCTTTCCGGTTGCTGCTTCCACGGTAATCGGCTTGTCCGGATCAAGCTTCAGTACATCCTGCATCCAGGCGTTCTCTGTCTCGTCATCCTTGTTCAGAATTGCAAGGACGATGTATCTTTTCTTTTGTTCTGCCTTCTCTGCGGCTTCCCGGGAACTCCTGATAAAGCCTGTGCCGATGGTGATCTTTCCGTTCTCATCCGGCTCACAGAGGTACAGATACGGATTTTCCGCCGTTCCGTCTGCCGTATCCGGATTCTTCGGCTTCGAATCTGCTGTCAGCTCTGAATACCGTACTGTTTCATCCTGCTCATCATGCTTCTGATCGCTCTGATTTCCGTTATGTGTTCCAGCATCAGATCCATTGTCGACAGAATCGGTGCCATCGTTTCCGGAATCAGTGTCATTGTTTCCGCCATCTGTACCGCCATTATCCACGATACCCGGATCCACAGGTACAAAATCATCCGGTTCATCCGGTTCGATTGTGGCGCTAACCGGCTTCATGCTGCGCAGCGTTGAGAGATTCTTCTGGGCGACCTCTATATTCAGCTGGATCTGCTGATTGTTCAGCTTCTCCTGCTGCAGGTTCAGGCTGGTCTTGGTGGTGTCATATTCCAGAAGGACATCTCCCTCATGGACTGCCTGCCCCTCCTTCACAAACACATGCTTGATTTCATCTGTATCGGTGACATAAACATTCTGGCTGGTGTCAGTGGTCACGATGCCCTGCATCGTCTGTCCATTGTCCCCCATATATCCACCGAAATTCAGCATAGAGGCCTGATATACCGTCACCGTGTTCTGCGAAGTCGTCAGGCTTACAGCTTTGACAATACCAAACCCGGCGCCTGCAATGATCGCGCCGGTAAGAATGATGGCAATGACTTTCTTAGCCTTCATGATCCGGCCCTCCTCCTTCCTGCATGGCAGTCTTTCCTTCTTCCTCTTCATGTGTCTGCCCGGCTTCCTTCTCCTGTCCCGGAAGGTAAAGAACACCGTCCCGGATTTCCACACGTCTCTGGGCCCTTGCACCGACCTGTGCATCATG
>JBJEMO010000166.1:0-9442 GCA_051879715.1 Bilifractor sp. | reverse complement strand
AGGGGCTGGCGGCCTTTCTGGCAGGCCACATTTTTTATATTCTGGAATTTCTGAGGAATACCAAGTTTTCCTGGTTGCGGCCCATTCCGGTCATCGTGGTTCTGATGGGATATCTCCTGTACATGATCATCGTCATGCAGAATCTGCTGCCGGCAATTGACAGGAAAATGCGCCTGCCCGTCAGTCTGTATGTGGCGGTTATTCTTGTAATGAGCTTCTGCTCCTATCTCATGTACATGACAGGGAAAACAGCCGGAAGAATGGTTACATGGTCTGGCACAATATTATTCATCATTTCCGATACTATTCTGGCCTTTAATGTTTTCAAGAAGAAAAATGGCGCCGGCATCATGCCAACCTATATTGCCGCACAGTTCCTGATTGTACTTGGCATGCTGATCTGAGCAATCCGGAATGATCCTGCTCTGTTTACAAATCAGGATCAGCCAGGTATACACGACGCAGTGAGAAGTGTGGCAAATTTTGACAGGTAAATCTTGTATTATGTAATATTTTTTTTACCATATATGGTTATACTTATATTTTGCACAATGTAAAACAAATCATGCTGGATTTCCAGTGTGGGTTTCAGCTATAGAAAACAGGAGAGTGAATAATATTGAACAATACGACATCTACAGTGAACAAACATAAAAAGAAACCCAGTGCAGGAACAATTATCCTGCTAATAATGCTGGCTGTTGTCATTCTGGGTGTTATTCTAATGTTCGGATTGTACCTAATTGCTAAAAATTCAGACGGATTCATCCGGAATACTACTTTCAACGGGAAAGATGTATCCGGAATGACGCCATCCGAACTGAGCGCACAGATTATCAACAATACGCAGCCGGTTACCGTGGAGATAACAGAAAATGGCCAGACTGTGCTGAGCGGAAATCTGTCAGATTATGGATATACACTCGATCAGACTACTCTCACAGAAGATCTCGAAAAGGCCAAAAAAGCACAGACTGAAAGCCTGATCACCTATATCCGTGATGTCACAGGCGGTACCGTACTTTCTGCCGATACGATCTATTCGTTTGATGAATCGGTATTCAAGACATTCGTTTCCGGTGCGAATTTCAGTGTTCCCAGAGTTGAATCTGTCGACGGCGCCGTCACTCTTGATTCATCAACCAATACCTATGTGGTCACACAGCCAGTACAGGGCAACGAGGTAGACGACACAAAGCTGCAGGAAGCAGTGAAAGAGGCGATTGAAAATGCTTCAGTAGACGGAACACTTACCGGGACACTTGACATTCCTATCCCGGACAGCTGCTACACTTCAAAGACTGTGGATACGAATACAACTGCACTTCAGCAGGAGGCAGATGAAAAGAACAAGGAGCTGAAGCTGCAGGCTTATAAGGATATGGTAATCACGTTTCAGTTTGGTGATCAGACAGAAGAATTGACATATGACACCTTCAAAGACTGGATGACCATCAATGATGATGGAAGCTGCACGGTAGACAAGGATCAGGCTGCTGCATATGTAAGCGATCTTGCAAACAAATACAACACCCGTCATATTGAAAAGACATTCAAGACAACAAATGGTCTGACAATTGATTTTCCATTAGGAAAGGTAGAATACGGTTATACAATTGATGAGGATTCCGAAACAACTGAGCTGATCAAAGATCTGGAGGCAGGACAATCAGTAAGCAGAGAGCCCATTTATTATCAGACAAATGAATACGGAAATCCATATTACTATAAGAGAAATGGCACGGATGATCTGGATGGCACCTATGTAGAGGTAGATCTGACAAAGCAGCATCTCTGGTTCTATAAGGACGGAAATCTGGTCATTGAGAGTGATCTGGTCAGTGGTAATCTGTCCAAGAATCAGGGAACTATGACCGGCATTTTCCCATTGGCATACAAGGAAAGCCCTTCTACGCTGGTTGGTGCCAATTATTCCACAAAGGTAAATTACTGGATGCCGTTTTTCGAGGGAGAGGGCCTGCATGATGCATACTGGCGCACTTCCTTTGGAGGAGATATTTACAAGACAAATGGTTCCAACGGATGCCTGAATCTGCCTTCGGATGTAGCAAAGACAATTTATGAAAATATAGATGCCGGTGTAGCGATTGTAATTTACTACGAACCAGGAACGGAACCGGATGACTCTACATACGCAACGGATTCTACAACGATGGCAGACAACATTTCTGCACAATAATATCAGGATCTTGATATAAGGGATTGCGCAAATATTAAGTCGTTCATTAAAAAAGAAATCAAAGGCGCGGGATGATAAGTAACCTGCCTGAAGCAAAATACTGACTTCAGGCAGATTTTTTGTATTTTATAAAAATTTCATTCTTTTTTGAAAAAATACGGCTATAATAATATAGGTTGGTTTTTTCATCGCTATACAATAAAAACAATTGAACTATCTATGCAGAATGCGCAGGTAAAACTCTGTATATGCAGAGAAAGAGCTATGTATGCAGGGATAGAGCTATGCATGGAGGGATAGAACTATGTATGCAGAGATAGAGCTGTGCATACAGTGATAGAACCTTCCATAAATAAAAAACATAAAGAGTTACGGATAAAGGTCAGCTTTATTCGTAGTGCTGTGTAAATAGCATTCTCCTAAGAAAAGAAAGGAATGATTATCTTTGCAGGAAGAGAATATTGATAACATTGAAAAATACGGTCGTCCGGTTCTGTCCAGTCTGAAATTCCGGGAAGCTTTATCACAATGCCATCATCATTCTTCGACAGTAGGTATGCATTCACTGAATGTGACATTTATTGCACTTGGCATATGTAATCTGATGCAGATGCTGCATCTGCACGTGGATACAAAGGCACTTGTCGTAGGATGCCTGTGCCATGATCTTGGAATTCTGGACCGAAGCCGATTTGCTTCAGGACCGGCAATGTGTAAAATGCATCCAGTTGAATCGGCGGATCTTTCTGTATTTTTCGCAGATGCGGACAGCCGGGCAACTGTATATGACATCTGCCGGCATCATATGTTCCCACTGATGGCAACACCGCCAAAGACCACTGAGGGATGGGTAATTACTCTTGCTGATAAGATCTCTGCAGTAGGTGAAATTGCATTACCTCCGGTTCGCCGGAAATGGGAGAAGAGAAATATGAAGGTCATTGCCGCATGATTACACATAAGATTTTTGAAGGCAGAGGGGCCCATATCGTGTCGTAAAATATCAATTTTGCGACATGATATGCGCCCCTTTATATGGTTACACGTATGTCTCCATTAACACAATTGTTAAAAAATGTAAAGGAATCCCAATAAATGAAATACTATCAGGAACAAGATATTCTCAATATGGAACGCGTCAATGATCTCCTTGAGAATCTTCCGGACTTTATGCGCAATTATGTCAGCTACATGGCAACCGGATCAACCTCCCGGCGAACCATTCTGAACTATGTTTACGATATTCGCGGATTTCTGACTTATTTGGCAGATTATCGCAAAAAGGACGTCAGGACTCTTACGCCGGAATTTCTGGAGCAGCTTACAAATTTTGATTTTGACGACTACTTTCTTCACATAGACGCCTATAAACGTCGTTCTGTCAATAACAAGGTGCTGCCCACTACAAACCAGGAAGCCGGAAAAGCCCGAAAGCTTTCCGCCATTAAATCCCTCTATAACTACCTCACGCAATATCGTCTGATCACATACAATCCTGCTGCAGCATACCGCCTGAAGCTGAAGCACCATAAACCTGTAATTACGGCAATGAACGTCGATGAGGTGCACTCTGTCATGGATGCGGCACAGACCGGTGATACACTTGTGGGAAGGCAGAAAAAATTCGCGGATAAGACAAAATATCGCGATACTGCTCTCCTCGCTCTTATGCTCAACACCGGAATCCGGGTATCCGAATGTGTCGGTATCGATCTTGATGATATCAACTGGAAGGAATCCCGTATCAATGTTCATCGGAAAGGCGGCGGGAACGACCCTGATGTATTCCTGAACGATAATGCCCGAATTGCCATCAAGGATTACCTGGAAAACGAAAGACATACCGATGATCCAACAGAAAATGCGCTTTTCCTGTCCGGCACCGGTCATCGGATCACCGTACGGTCCGTAGAGCGCATTGTAAAAAAATATACTCAGGGAGCTGTTCCCGGCAAGCATATTACACCACATAAACTGAGAAGCACCTTTGGCACCAATCTGTACCAGGCCACCGGAGATATCCATCTTACCAGCAAGGCATTAAATCACTCCAGCATCGAAGTAACAGCATCCCATTATGCGGATGTAGATATAAAACAAAGAAAAGAGGCAGTAGAAATTATTGAGGAACGCTATGACAATCAATAATTACTTTTCAAAATTGTTTCTCTGAAGGATTCCCTGCACCTTCTTTTCATTGTAGAAATGAAGTACAACTGCGCCGGCCAGACAGAATATAACAGCTACGAAAGCTGCGATCCGGTATCCGAGTCCGGTCGCTACACTGATTGTGCCAAGGGAAGTGAACAGAAGAATCGACAGAGACTGTCCAAGCTTCATCGAAAAGGTTCTGGCAGCGAAGAACATGCCATCATGGTTCTCGCCGGTTGTGATTGCATCGGATTTTGCAATATCCGCTACGATTGTCTGTGGAATAATGCCGAGAATAGCCATCGGGAAGGAAGCGCAGATCACTACTAGCACACCGCTCACAATACCCGGAAGTCCGAAGAAGCCGGAAAGGCCGGTGATGGCAAATACCAGACACATACCAAGGAAGGCACAAACTACCAGACGCTTTTTCGGAAATTTCCGCATCAGGCGGTTAACTGGCACATAACAGATCACCGACAACAGCGTCATCGCAATATAGAGGATGGTACTCCAGCTCTCTGCAAGCTTCATCAGGACAGTTACATAATGCAGCAGTCCGGTCTGAAACATCGTGATGCCCACCCAGTAGCAGATATCCGATGCCACAAAAATCCGGAAATTTTTATTTGAGAAACATTTTGCAAGAGATGAAAATGCATTGCCCTCCGACGGTTTTGCATCTACATAATCCTTCTCATGAATTGTCAGTGCCGGTACCAGACAGCATATCATGGCAATCAGTGCGAGCACGACAAACACAATCCGCATTGCCCACACACGGCTTCCCACCGCTGGGGTGATTGCACTCCAGATCGTCGGCGCCATATAACCAATGGCAGAACCGAAGATAAACGTAAAGGAAATGGCGGTGGATATATCCGCCAAAGTCTTCTGATCTCTGGAAAGCTCCGCGATCAGTGCATTGTAAGGAGTACAGTATATCGTCATAAACAGGTAAAACAGAAGCATCATTATGAGGACCCAGATGGAGTTCAGAATTCCCCTTCCGCCAAGAGCTGAGGCATCCGCTGCCCCTTTACCAGGGCAGATGTATACCATGATTGTAATCAGGGCAAGCGGAATTGCCGCCCGCTTCATGAACGGAATTCTGCGTCCCTGCGGGTTACGGCTCCTGTCGGACAGATTTCCGATCCAGGGATCTGTCACAGCATCAAATACACGGCCCAGTGCATAAATGCCTCCGATGACTGTGAACACACCGAATATGACACGTCCCTGGGGAATGAAATACAGCATCCCCTCTCCCACGGACACCGTATCAGGCTGGTAAAAAGCCTCGATAAAGTTCGTCAGAATGGCAGACATCAGAGACCATCCCAGCTGCCCGATGGCAAACAGCCAGATTACCTTCTTTGTTACCGGTTTTAATTGCATTGCCCTATTCCTCCCATAAAGATTTTTTGCTTCACCTCATATAAACGGCATCAGACTATAGCAATGATTACCTCTGTTCCTTCTCTTTTAACTCCATTGCGATTTTCACAGCCTTGTATGCCCCGTCATAAATGCCAATGGCCTTGTTCGTAATAATGTTCTGACACATTTCCCTCAGGAAATCCCTGTCCTGAAGGAACATATCAATCATTTGCAGTACATGCGGCGTATCATCACACTCGATCGTTCCATCCCCGATTTCTGCCGAGTGGATGGCGCCCCATTTTTCATGACCGCCAATCCGGTGGATAAACAGCTTCGGCACCGGATAAAAGGACAGCTCACTTGGCTTTGTCACCAGCACATCGCAGCTTCGCATCAGCAGATTTGTCGCATAAACCGCCTCAAAAATATTCTCATGCCAGAAGGCATGCACACCCTCAACCTCTCCGGTTAGTGCATCCTCACAGAACTTCTCCGTGTCTTTCCAATTGTTGAAATGTTCTGTGGTCAGACGTGCAAGTGAGGGGATCTCCCGGACCAGTTCATCCCACACATTTCTGTAATCCCCGACATTGATGTACAATACTGCTTTTTTCTTCCGGATGTATGGTGTCAGATGCCGGATAATGGAGGCGAAAATTTCCTTCTGTGCCCCGGCCCCACCAATGGTGAGAAGGAACCGCAGTGGCCTCCCCTCTTCCTTCCGGGCAATTCTTGCCTGACAGTCTGTCTCAATATTACGGACCAGTTCATCATCAACATAGTGACCGGTATAGATCAGACTTCCTGCGGGCATTGGCTTCAGCACCTTTTTCCCCTGCATGCCATTCAGCACACGGTATCCGATATAGGCACTGTGCGTCTGCACGGTGTGTACACTGCCCTCAGCAAGATGCAGTGCCATTGGCCAGTTATCCGGGATAGCATTCACGACATACTTCATACCTGCGTGAAGCGCCGCCTGTGCAGGCCACACATGGGTGCCGATCACAGGAATGTCCTTCGGAACATTCCGATACACTGCGGCCATGATCTCTGCGTTTTTCTGATCTGAAGCGTTATAGGAAAGCTTCCGGAAGCCCTCATAATTGACCGGTTCCCAGACAGCCTTATTGAATACTGCATTTTTCTGGGAGATCCGCGATCCGAGGGAATACAGGTCATTCTGTGCACTGATGACCTTTGTACACGCTGTCTGTGGAAAAGAATTCAGATCCATCCAGTAGGGCTTGTAACCAAGCGCATGTGCTGCAGAGGCCATCGCCATTGAGATGCGGTAATGTCCAAACCCCATTCGGATGTTCCCGACGATAATTCCCTTTTCCGTGTCAAAGACCTCATCTCCCTTTTCGCGGGTGTCTGTCACCAGACGGATGTCGCTCACTCCAAGAGACGGCCCGATGTAGGGATTTTTTTTGATTACTGTAGGATACGAAACATCCGCATCATCTCCATATTTCTTTGCAAACCGTTCCTTTGAGCGGCACGCAGCCCTGTAATCCATCTCACTGATCTCGTTTCCGAAAATCACCTTTGCTCTGTCAGCCATGGAATCACTCCTCCTGATCTCTTTCCGGACAATTTGTGACAATTTTATGAGCATACATCTTTTAACCCTGACATCATTTAGATAGGACGAACTATGTATAGCCAAAGCTACATCTCTTTCGCCAAAATCAGATATTTTTACGATCTGATTGTAATTCCATCCATCAGTATATTGACGACCTCCTGCAGCGCCTGGTTATATGGAATGCCATTTTCCACCAGGACATTTCTCTGGAAAAACTGCTCCAGTGTAGCCTGAAACATCGTCTTGAATACAGGAATGGAAATCTGACGGATCTTTCCTTCATACATTGCCTGCCCCAGCAGTGCCATGGTCTGCTCCCAGCCGTTCTCCAGCCGCTGCTGTACGTGCTGGTAAATTTCCGGATATTTATCCTTTAGCACATAGAGCTTCCGGAAATCCACGGTCTGATACTGTTCAGGCATGGCCCCCAGCACCTTGCGAAGACGGCTTACCGTATCCAGGCTGCTGTCCTCCCAGGCTTCCTGTTCTGACCTCTTGATTCCGTCAAACACATAATCCACCATGTCATCAAGCAGTGCTCTCTTATCAGGGAAAATGGTATAAATCGTCTTCTTGCTCTTGTGCAGCCTTGCCGCAAGTTCATCCATCGTGAACTTAAGTCCTTCATTGTTAAACAGGACAATGGTCTGTTCCAGAATCTCCTTCTTGATTAGGTTATCTTCTATCTTCATTCTTCTATCTCTCTTTTGCATACTCCCTCACCCTTGACCTTCCTCAGTACAAGACGGTATCAATCCTGTATAAGCATGATTTGAAAAAGCAGGAAACTATTTTAAATATTTTAGTTTCCGCCTGCTTTTATTATAGAAATTGTCATCTGAAACTTCAAGAAACGATATTTCACAAAAATCGTTTCCGCTTTTTGTGCACTTCGCAGCGGGTATGACTTTTTTCAATGGATAAGAGATCAAATAAGATTCTTTTTATACGAATAAGAGATCAGATAAGATTCTTTTTTTAACGGATAAGAGATCAGAAAAAGATATGAAAAAAGAAGGGTAAAGCCATGGTGTACCTTCTCACCTGAACTTTACCCTTCTGCATATACGCATCTGTTCACGTTTTCTGATCGTAACTGATCGTGCAGACGCGATGTAAACGTTCCTGTAACCGCACTTCTATTTTCTGTGTTCTTCCGCTTCCATCTGCTGTCTCTGCTCAGCTGCCGCAAGACGGACATCTTCCGGAATCGTATTGGATCTTGTAATCCCCGGGAGAAGTCTCTCGTAGGAGAGATCTCCCTGATCCTCCGCATGCAGTGAATAATCACACCTGTAATAGGAATGGCCGGTATAAATGTCCAGACCCTCCGGGTCCTTATCTACACGGATAATTGCGGAGGTCGTAACCGGTGTACCATCCTTCACATCAAACTTTCGGAATACATAGCCACGCACCCAGAAAAACTTCCCGTTATAATGCAGAGACCAATCCTTCAGATCTGCCATTTCTATCACACTCCTGTCATTTTAATATTATTCTTTTGCCCAGCCCAGTGTAGACTGTACGGCCTTTCTCCAGCCCTTCAGTTCCTTCTCGCGGGTTGCTTCATCCATCTGCGGAATGAATTCCCGGTCTATCGACCAGTTGTGCAGGACATCATCCCTGCAGCTCCAGAAACCGGTTGCAAGCCCGGCAAGATACGCAGCGCCCATGGCTGTTGTCTCAACGCAGACCGGTCTTTTGACGGGCTTATTGATCAGATCCGCCTGGAACTGCATCAGGAAATTATTCATGCTGGCCCCGCCGTCCACCTTCAGGGAGGAAAGATGGATCCCTGAATCCAGCTCCATGGCATGCAGCACATCGTTGGTCTGGAATGCCAGCGACTCAAGGGTGGCCCGGATGATATGATATTTATTGACACCCCGGGTCAGACCGGTAATCGCGCCTCGTGCATAGGGATCCCAGTAGGGCGCACCCAGCCCGGTAAAGGCCGGAACCACATAACAGCCGTTCGTATCCGGCACCCGCGTTGCAAAGTACTCCGAATCCGGAGAGGAATCCACAATCTTCAGCTCATCCCGGAGCCACTGGATCGCGGCGCCTGCCACGTAAACAGATCCCTCCAGCGCATAGTTTACCTCTCCCTTGAG
>JBJEMO010000165.1:0-9510 GCA_051879715.1 Bilifractor sp. | reverse complement strand
GGTTCAGTGCATGTGCATGACCCTGGCTGCCGTAACCGATGATGGCGATTTTCTTACCGTCAAGCAGAGACAGATCACAATCTTCCTGGTAAAACATTTTCCATGCCATAATACAAGTTCCTCCATATAAAATAAGATTTTGCCGATAAGCTCGGCAGGTATATAGGTTAAAGAGTAAACTCTTTAGCTGTCTGAATATAAAAGTAAGTGCTCTGAAAACATGCCACCCTCCGGTACAGATATCCTGTCCCTTCAGACGGTCATTCTGCTTCAGTCAAGATACGTGACATCCTCCATACCACGGGACAATGCCGTGATACCGGTTCTCGCAAGCTCCAGTGTCTCATACTCTCTGGTAAGCTCAAAGAAAGCTTCCAGCTTGCTCTGGGATCCAGTCAGTTCAATGATCATGGACTTTGGTCCGACATCCACAATCTTCGCCCGGAAGATATTGGCTACCGCAAGCACCTTATCTCTCTGCTCCTCATTTACGCGAAGCTTCAGAAGAACCAGCTCACGGATGACACTTGCATCCGCATTCAGAATCTTGACGTCTCTGACGTCAACCTGCTTCTGCACCTGATTCTTGATCTGTTCCAGAACGAGCTCGTCGCCGCTGGTGACGATCGTGATTCTGGTGAACCGCGGATCTGCAGTCACACCGGCTGTGATGCTGTCGATGTTGTAGCCCCGCCTGGCGAAAAGCCCGGCGATTCTTGTAAGAACACCTGATGTATTATCTACCAGAATTGATAAAATTCTCTTTTCCATATCCGTCTGTTTCATCCTTTTCGTTCCAAACTCCCTGTATTTTACTATGTAAAATTTCGTTTGTCAACAAGTTGAACTTTTTTCACCTCAACAGTTACCGTGACCGTCAGGCTCAGGATTTGATCTTCCACGGGAAGGATATGCGCCAACCGGAATTTCTTTTACTTAATTCTGATGATGTTAGAATACGCAAAAATGCTCCGGCCTGCAAGCCAAAAAATACCCGGTAGTGGACAACAATTGCTGAATTATATTCATGTTGTTCTTGAATCATATTAATCTGTAGGCATTTCATCTTTGCAAAAGTCTGGCTTCCACACATCATACTATCCGATCGCAAAAAATATGCGGCCCAACCCGCGCAATGCCAGGTCAAGCCGCAAATGACACCTCAGGCTGACTGAGGCGCCCTGAAATATCAAATTATTGTGCCGGATCCTTTGCTTCCATATCTGCCGGCAGAACCGGTTTTGCCGGAATAAAGATTCTGGTGTCCGCCGGATTCTTATGCGCATTTGCCAGCTCTGTTGCTTCCTTGCAGAAGTATTCCTGGGCAACGACAGGCTTTCTGCCATCCAGCTCCTGTTTCCTGTAGGTTCCATCCGGCTGGAGAATACTTGCCTTTACATTGTCCGCAAGCTGGATCTCCAGAATATGCATTGCCTGCTTCTTTGTCTCCGGCGAAAGCAGCGGGAATACAATCTCCACACGCTTGTCCAGGTTACGGGGCATCCAGTCTGCACTTCCCATGTACACATCCTCATTTCCGTTATTATAGAAATAGAAGATACGGGCATGCTCAAGGAAGTTGCCGACGATCGAACGCACGGTAATATTCTCGCTGATGCCGGGTATTCCCACCTTCAGACAGCAGATTCCGCGGACAATCAGATCGATCTTTACGCCCGCCGCAGATGCCTTGTACAGGGCTGCAATGATTTCCGCATCACACAGGGAATTCATCTTGGCTACGATTCTCGCCTGCTGACCCTCTCTGGCATGCTTTTCCTCCATCCGGATCAGATGCAGGAAGCGCTCACGCATCCAGATCGGCGCCACGATCAGATCATTCCAGCGGTCAGGCTCGGAATAGCCTGAAATCATATTGAATACAGCCGTAGCGTCCTCTCCGATATTCTGGTCACAGGTCAGAATACCGCAGTCGGTATAAAGCTTAGCTGTGGAATCGTTGTAGTTACCGGTCCCAAGATGTACATATCTGCGGATACCGTCTTCCTCTCTGCGGACAACCAGCGTGATTTTGCTGTGGGTCTTCAGTCCCACCAGACCGTAGATGACATGACAGCCGGCCTTTTCCAGCTTCTGTGCCCAGACGATATTGTTCTCCTCATCGAAACGTGCCTTCAGCTCTACAAGCGCGGTGACCTGCTTGCCGTTCTCTGCCGCCTGTGCAAGTGCCGCAATGATCGGTGAATGGCCGCTGACACGATACAGGGTCTGCTTGATGGCAAGGACATCCGGATCCACGGCTGCCTGCTTTACAAAGTCTACGACAGGCTGGAAGCTCATATATGGATGGTGCAGGAAAATATCACCCTTCCGGATATTTGTGAAGATATCATCATCGTTCTGAAGCGCAGGCACCTCGGCAGGTGTGTACCTGGGAATCTTGTATGCATCAAATCCGTCGATTCCGTATACCTTCATCAGGAATGTCAGGTCAATCGGGCCCGGGATATAGAAAATATCCGGCTCCTTTACCTGGAACTCCGCCTTCAGAATCTTCAGCAGCTGCGGCTCAATGCCCTCTTCCACCTCAAGACGGATGACCTCGCCCCACTGTCTCTTGCGAAGAGATTTCTGAATCTCCACCAGAAGATCCGCTGCCTCGTCTTCATCAATACCCAGCTCCGCATTACGCATGATCCGGTAGGGATGCGCGCAGACTACCTCATATCCCAGGAACAGCCTGGACAGGTTTCTCTCAATGATTTCATCCATGAGAATGATCCCGCGCTCCGATGCATCCTTCTCCGGAAGCTCAATAAATCTGGGAAGTACAGAGGGCACCTGAACAGTTGCAAACAGAGTCTTTCCATCCTCATCGCCCTTCTTCCGGATCAGCGCACCGATATTCAGTGTCTTGTTGCGGATCAGCGGAAACGGTCTGGAGGAATCCATTGCCATTGGCGTCAATACCGGATAGACATTGTCATTGAAATAATCATCAATGTAGGATGCCTGCTCCGCGGTCAGCTCTTCGTGGCTGTTGAAGACATGCAGGCCGGCCTTGCGCAGAAGCGGGACCAGCTCCTCATTGTAATTTCTGTACTGGTCCTCCACCATAGCGTGCGTAGCGGAAAGGATGGCATCAATCTGCTCACCCGGCGTCATTCCGGCAATGTCCGGCTTGTTGTAATCGCTGTGCATCTGGTCCTTCAGAGAGGCCACACGTACCATGAAAAACTCATCCAGATTGGAGGATGTGATGCTCTCAAACTTCAGACGTTCGAAAAGAGGGATGGTGCTGTCCTTTGCCTCGTGGAGAATCCGCTCGTCAAAGCGGATCCAGGACAGCTCTCTGTTCCAGTAATATTCCGGTTTTGCATATGCTTCATATTCTGCTTTCATGATCTTCTATTATCTCCATTTCCTGATCTCATGACTGACCATCTATGATCTATCACATCCTGCCCACATGATCGGAAAACAAGGCGGCAGGGACATGGACTGATATTGATCCCGCTGTAACGTGTAATTCCCAGGGATGCTTACAGGATGTTCTCAGACAATTCTCTTCAGTCTCACAACCGGACGCACGCCGAATACTTCATTGAAGAAATCCAGCTCCGGCTGAAGAAGACCTTCCTCCAGGGCGAAGCTCTCCCGCACTTCAACGCGGATCACCAGCTTCTGCTTCTTCAGCTCACAGCTGACAGACTGAATCTTCTGTCTGTGGCTGCGGTCAAGACCATTCGCCATCCGGATGATCGCCACAAAGGAGGCTACCTTCAGGTACTTCTCGGTATCCAGACTGGTCTCCATGACAATATCCTCATGCTGCGGGAAATCCTCCTGTACATACCGTGCGCACAGGGCTATGATCTCGCGCTCCGCATGAGACAGACCAATGATCTCATTGCTCATGATGATGTTGCGCGAGCTCTCGCCGATCTGGTTGAATCCGATGAATTTTCCCACATCGTGCAGCATAACAGCTACCCGCAGAAGCAGACGGTCCCTGGATGTAAAGCCGGTCATGGGCAGCGTTGCATCAAACAGACTCATGGCTGTCACGTCCATATTGTGAATGTGAGGCAGGCTGACTGCATAACGCGTCGCAATGTTTCTGGCACAGGTGACAATATCATTCTCAAAGTCATGCCTTGCCCGGAGCACGTCATGGGCTTCCGCAAATTCATAGGCAAGACCTCTCTGCAGATGCGTACCCGGTGTCCAGATATTCTCCGGATTCAGATCGGACACGATCTTATGATAGATGACTGCGGACGGACGCAGCAGGGATGCATACTCTACAGCAATATTGTTCTCTATGGCCAGATCTGCCACAGATTTTCCCACGATCCGCTTGTACCACTTTTCGAACTTGTCTCTGTTCAGGATACGGGTGGAACGGTCTCTGTGCTTTGGATCCTGGAAAATCATTTCCGTAATAAAATCGCCGTTAAGAACGACATTCCGGATTCTCCGGTCCTGTATATACAGCTTCTGGAACAATTCAAAATCATGATGAATGTACTGCTCTACCAGCGCCTCATAATTATCCGTCCTGCCCATGGCATTCTGCAGCTTCTCACGCACACGCAGGTTACCAATCTTCATATTCTGCGTCATGATCAGCTCGGATTTGTCAAAGATGGAAATCTGAATACTGCCGCCATCCAGGTCAACGACTGCAGTGCCGTCACAGATCATCTCCTCGAAGGTATCCGCAATGGACGCAATCGCCTTGTAGCTGAGGAATCTCTGCTCCGAATTGCTCAGTATCCGGACATCAATGCCCGTTGTCTGCCGGATTTTGCCAAGAATGAACAGATCGTTCTCCGCCTCACGGATCGCACTGGTTGCAATCGCACTGTAACCGTCCACCCTGTAGGTGTCCATGATCTTCCGGAAATCCGAAAGAACATCGCAGAGCTCATCCACCATTTCAAAGCCGATTCTTCCGGTAGAGAAAGAATCATGCCCGAGCTCAATTCTGTGTGCCACCTTGTCGACACAGTGAATGCCGTTTTTTCTGGAAATTTCAAAAATCTCCAGTGTTACCTCATAGCTTCCGATATGGATTGCACCAAATGTCAAAAATGCCATATGCAATGACCCCCAAAATAACTTGATAAACCTGTTTCAGTATATGCCATGCTGACAGATTCGCGTTTAATATCTGTACTAAGCACGTGTTAACTCTATGTGAAAACGTTATAAATATCTTTTAAATATGAATCATGACACTGTAATGAGTTCAGCCGACCAGAAATTACAGCTGCATGTGAGACTTTCCGCCTTTCTATAATCCCATACGCAAGCATCAATAATTACCAAGAAGCCGCAGGCCTACCGCCTCCGCTTCCAGCCCGCGCATCGCATTCTTGACGGCAGGATCGCTGAGATTTCCCTCAAAGTCAATGAAAAACCGGTACTCAAAGGGTTTGTCCGGAATCGGCCGGGATTCAATCTTGTACATGTTCAGGCCGTTATAGATGAAATGCGAGAGCATATTGTACAGGGTTCCACAGGCATGCGGAACGCCAAAGCACACACTCATCTTCTGCGCTGTGCGCACGAATCTGCGGCTGTGGGAAATAATGATGAACCGTGTGGAATTCTTCTCTTTGGAAAGCCCCTGGTCCTTCAGAATCTTCAGTCCGAAATACTCCGCCGCGGATCGGCTGGCGATCGCCGCCTGATTCTTCAGTCCCTCGCGGGCCACCTTCTCCGCTGCCATGGCTGTATTGAGTACATTCTGCTGCTTCCAGTCCGGATGCTCGCTCTGCAGAAACTCCCGGCACTGGGCCAGTCCCTGGGGATGGGAATACACCACATCGATGTCATCGATCGTAGCCCCCGGAAGTCCCATCAGCATATGATCAATCTTCAGAACCTGTTCACCGACAATGTAGTTGTTGTATTCCAGAAGAAGGTCATAGATATCCGACACGCTTCCCGCAGTGGAATTCTCAATCGGAAGGACAGCGAAATCCGCCTCTCCGCTGGTTACCATCTCCATGGCTTCCTTCCAGGTCTTTACATGGGTGCTCTCAATTGTATCGTCAAAGAACTCCTTCATCGCCTCAAAGCTGTATGCGCCGTAAACGCCCTGGAACACGACCTTTGCATTATGAAAGTAGAGATGGTCCATCAGCGCATAATCCGCCGGGAGGGTGATGCCATTTTCCGTCAACAGCTGATACTGTCTCTTCCGGCTGATGGCCATCAGCTGCTCAAAGAGCTCCCGCACACCCCTTTTATTAAAGTCAGAATGTGCAAGATCGGAAAGCGTCTCCAGCTTTTCCTGTTCACGTTTCCCATCGAACACTTCCTTGCCGCTCTTGATCTTGTAGTCCGCGACCCCCTCTACCAGCTTCATCCGCTCCTCAAAGAGACGTACAATCTCCTTGTCAGTCTTGTCGATTTCCTCGCGATAATGGTCCAGTTCTGACATATGTTGCAACTCCCGCTTTCCCAGATGACATACCTGTCTTAATAATATATCTGCCTTAATAAAATATCTGTCTTGAAAAATATATTTGTCTTAATAATATACCTTTGTATGAATAAATACTAACAGCCATTATAACAAAATTTCCATACGAAAGAAACCAAGAAAAAAGAGACCCTCATAATAATATGAAGGTCTCTCATATTTTTTATAACAGGATCTTGTAGTCTTTCATCGGACAGTTTGTCCTACTGCTCTGCTTCTCTCTCGATCTCCGGATCACCCAGCAGATAATTGATATACTGCTGTGCAGTCCTTCCGGAAATACCGCCGTGAGTGAGCTCCCACTTGTTGGCGCCTTCCTTCAGTTCCTCGTCCGAGAGCTTTATGCCGTTTCTTCTGGCAAGCCCGATCACAATCTTGAAGAAATCCTGCTGACCCGGCTTCGTAAAGCCAATCGTGACACCGAAACGATGTACCAGAGAAAGCTTCTCCTCCATGGTATCTGACTTGTGAATGCCGTTGTCGTTGACCACATCGTCCCGGTCACTCCAGGTCTCCTTGATCAGATGTCTGCGGTTCGAGGTTGCATAGATCAGCACATTGGCCGGCTTGGTCTCAACACCGCCCTCAATGACCGCCTTCAGGAACTTGTACTCGATCTCAAATTCCTCGAAGGAAAGATCGTCCATGTAGATAATGAACTTGTAATTGCGGTTCTTGATCTGCGCAATCACATTGGAGAGGTCTTTGAACTGGTGCTTGTAGATTTCGATCATCCGCAGGCCTTCCGGATAGAACTCGTTGACAATAGCCTTGATGCAGGTGGATTTGCCGGTACCGGAATCTCCGTAGAGCAGGCAGTTGTTGGCCTTTCTTCCCTCTACAAAGGCTTTGGTATTGTCCACGAGCTTCTTCTTCTGAATTTCATAGCCGATCAGATCATCCAGCATTACCTTTTCCATATTGTTGATCGCATGGAAGGTCACGACGTTGTGATCATCGGAGGCAATGCGGAAGGCCTTATTCAGGCCGAACATGCCCACACCGTAATCCCTGTAGAACCCGGTCACCGCATCAAAAAATGCATTCTCATCCTCGGCCTGCTCCAGCTTCTCACTGAGAGACCTTACCTTTTCACTGACATTCTTGTTGTACATCAGCTCCGGCTTCACGATGGCTTTGTAATCCAGGATTCTGGAGAAGCAGTCAATGCCAAGCTCATCCTCCAGCCAGCTGAAGTCATAATCAAAAAGCTCCTTGTAAGCCTTGAAATCATTTCTTGCAAAGTAGTTGACACTGCCGTCACTTGCACCGACCTTCTCACAGGTCAGGCTGAAGGAATTCTCATCGGTGATCAGCCGGAAAGTCAGATAGTTGTGCCAGAGGTTCTTGTCAAATGCATAATCCGTTGCGACATTGAGGATGCGCTTCACCTCATGAAAACAGCGGGTGCGCAGTTCATCCTTTGTCTGTGTATGCTCTCTGGCGTTTCTGCAGATATCCCCCATCTGCGCCAGGATGCAATCATCCGGGATACTGCCGTATATCAGCAATTTTGATATGATGTGGTCCATAATTTATCCCTCTTCATTATTTTATGTGATACAAAATGATCTCATGTCTTTTGTTAACCGTATTGTTTTATTGAAAAAAGTCCAGGCAGAGATTTCACAGCCCTGTCTGGACAGCAGTCAATTATGAAACAGCGGCAAGAATGCACTGCTTAGTCTCTACGGTGCCCGTGATACTTCTCCTCACAATATTTGCAGCGGTAAACCGCATGCTCCGGATCCGTCAGAATAAAGATCTGGTCCAAGCCCTGCTCAATTGATGTGATACATCTCGGATTCTTGCATTTGATGACATTACGCACTTCCTTTGGAAGCCCCAGGGCCTTCTTCTCCACAATTTTACCATGCTCAATGACATTGATCGTGATATTGGGATCGATAAAGCCGACAATGTTGAGGTCCAGCTGGTCGACAGGGCATTCCACCTTGATGATGTCCTTGCGCCCCATCTTGCTGCTTCTGGCATTCATGATCATGGCAACGCAGCAGTCCAGCTGGTCCAGTCTCAGATCATGATAGATGGTCATTGCTTTGCCGGCTTTGATGTGATCGAGTACAAATCCCTGCTCAATAGAACCTACATTCAGCATTATTCCTTCACCTCCAGCTCAAGAAGCGTAAACATCAGTGCCATTCTCATGTACATGCCCCAGTAAACCTGCTTGAAATAAGCCGCTCTTGGATCGTCATCCACATCTACGGAAATTTCATTAACCCTGGGAAGCGGGTGCAGAACATACATATCCTTCGGCGCGAGCTTCATCTTCTCGGCGTTCAGAATGTAGAAATCCTTCATGCGTATATAATCATCCTCGTTGAAGAAGCGCTCCTTCTGCACTCTGG
This sequence comes from Bilifractor sp., assembly GCA_051879715.1. Lineage (GTDB taxonomy): Bacteria > Bacillota > Clostridia > Lachnospirales > Lachnospiraceae > Bilifractor. The sequence continues at coordinate 681 of JBJEMO010000165.1, read as the reverse complement.
TCATATAGAGAATGTCAAGGTCCGGCAGTGCGTCCTCCAGACGGATCACTTCCTTATACTCAGTGTGATGCGGGTCAAGATGCTCTTCCTTTACGTAAGAGGGAAGCTTCAGCTCTTCCGGAGAAATCAGCACAAAGCGGATGCCCGGATATCTGACAAGGGCACTGATCAGGGAATGTACAGTGCGTCCGAATTTCAGATCACCGCAGATTCCAACAGTCAGATGATCCAGCCTTCCCTTTGTCTGCCGGATTGTCATCAGGTCTGCGAGGGTCTGGGTCGGATGCTGGTGACCTCCGTCACCTGCATTAATGACCGGAATGGAGGATTTGGCAGCAGCGACCATCGGCGCCCCCTCCTTTGGATGACGCATGGCACAGATATCTGCAAAGCAGCTTACTACACGAATGGTGTCCGCTACACTCTCACCCTTCGTGGCAGAGCTTGTACTGCCGGAGTGAAATCCAATGACATTGCCTCCCATATTCAGCATGGCGGTCTCAAAGCTCAGTCTCGTTCTCGTACTCGGCTCATAGAAAAGTGTTGCCAGCTTCAGTCCGTCACAAACATGCGCGTACTTCCCGGGATTCTTCTCCATATCCGCTGCCAACTCCATGATATGGTCCAGCTCCTCTACGGAAAGATCCAGCGGTGACATGACATGTCTCAGATTCTTCAACT
>JBJEMO010000164.1:0-9544 GCA_051879715.1 Bilifractor sp. | reverse complement strand
ACGAACGGAAACAGACAAATGAGAAGTGTCCTCTTGACGCACCTCTGAACAGTAATGACAGAGAGTCTGCCCCCTTATCATACATAAAAAAGGTCTTGCGGGACATTTTGCCGCATGCTATAATTGTCTAGCTGTGTAAAAATCATGCATGGAAATTTTCAGGGTGGTGCCTGTAAGCAGGTTCCCTGGCAAGTTGAACCATGCAGAAGTTTAAAACCAAAAGGAGAGAAATACTATGAGCGTTATTTCAATGAAACAGTTACTTGAAGCTGGTGTGCATTTCGGACATCTTACCAGAAGATGGAACCCCAAGATGGCTCCGTACATTTATACAGAGCGTAACGGTATCTACATCATCGATCTGCAGAAGTCTGTTGGAATGGTAGATGAGGCATATAAGGCTGTTGCTGATATCATTTCTGATGGCGGAAGAATCCTTTTTGTAGGAACCAAGAAACAGGCACAGGATACCATCAAGACTGAGGCTGAGCGCTGCGGCGAGTTCTATGTCAATGAGAGATGGCTTGGTGGCATGCTCACAAACTTCAAGACAATCCAGACACGTATCGCACGTCTGAATGAGATCGACAAGATGGAAGAGGATGGTATCTTCGATGTTCTTCCGAAGAAGGAAGTTATGGGCCTGAAGAAAGAGCAGGAGAAGCTTCTCAAGAATATCGGCGGCATCAGAGAGATGAAGAAGATTCCGGATGCAATCTTCGTAGTTGACCCGAAGAAGGAGCATATCTGTGTTGAGGAAGCACATGCCCTTGGAATTACTCTGATCGGTATCTGCGATACAAACTGCGATCCGGAAGATCTTGATTACGTTATTCCGGGTAATGATGATGCAATTCGTGCCGTTAAGCTGCTGGTTTCCAAGATGGCTGACGCTGTTATCGAGGCAAAGCAGGGAATGGCACAGGAGTCCGGTGATGAGGCTGCAGAGGAAGCTGCCGCAGAGGCTGCTGAGGCTGAATAATTGACCCACAGGAAATAAACCTACAGGAGGAATAAGTAATGGCTATTAAAGCTTCTCAGGTTAAAGAGTTAAGAGAGATGACCGGTGCTGGTATGATGGACTGCAAGAAGGCCCTTACCAACACAGATGGAGATATGGAAAAGGCTGTTGAATGGCTCCGTGAGAACGGTATGGCAAAGGCACAGAAGAAATCCGGCCGTATTGCTGCTGAAGGTATTGTAATGTTCAAATCCAGCGATGACGGAAAGAAGGCTGCCATTGTTGAGGTTAACTCCGAGACAGACTTTGCTGCCAAGAATGAGCTCTTCCGTTCTTATGTTGCACAGGTTGCTGATCAGGCACTTACAACAACTGCTACAGATATCGATGCCTTCCTGGCAGAGCCATGGAAGTTTGACACAAGCAAATCCGTAAAGGAAGAACTTGACGCTGAGATCGCAGTTATTTCTGAGAACATGCACATCCGCCGCTTTGCACAGGTTGAGGAGCCCAATGGATTCGTTGCAACCTACAATCATGCAGATGGAAAGATCGGTGTGCTTGTAGATGTTGAGACAGACGTTGTAAATGACGAAATCCGTGAGATGGCCAAGAACGTTGCAATGCAGATTGCTGCTATGAGACCGCAGTACACCAGCAATGCAGAGGTTCCTGCTGATTATATTGCACATGAGACAGAGATTCTCCGTGCTGCCATCATGAATGATCCGAAAGAGTCCCAGAAGCCGGAAAAGGTCATCGAGGGAATGTTAAAGGGTCGTGTGAACAAGGAGCTCAAGGAAATCGTTCTGCTTGATCAGGTCTATGTAAAGGCAGAGGATGGAAAGCAGTCTGTAGATAAGTATGTACAGCAGGTTGCAAAGGCAAACAATGCCAAGATCACTATCAAGGGATTCACACGTTTTGAGACAGGCGAAGGCCTTGAGAAGAAGAATGAGGATTTTGCCGCTGAGGTTGCAGCACAGGCTGCCGGAAAGTAATTGAAGTCTGATATATCCGTTTGAGAGATGATCCGGAAATCCATGTATACTAATGTTATACATAGATTTCCGGAGTTTTTGTTTTTTATATTTGATGGTTAGGTGGTTGGGCGTTATACTAAAGGACAAATCATACAATATCTGAAAGGTGTTTTATTATGGCAGAAAATACAGCAAAGGCGTTGAGAAACTGTGTCATGTATTCTGTTTTTGTGAGAAATTACAGCGATGCTGGTACATTTAAGGCGGTAGAGCAGGATTTATCCCGTATTCGGGAACTTGGTACAGATATTATCTGGCTGATGCCGATTCATCCATGTGGTGTAAAAAACAGAAAAGGAAGTCTGGGATCTCCCTATGCGATCCGTGATTACCGGGATGTCAATCCGGAATTTGGAACGAAGGAGGATTTCAGAAGTCTTGTAAATGCCATTCACAAACTGGGTATGAAATGCATCATTGATGTTGTGTATAATCATACCTCTCCGGACAGTGTCCTGGCGCATGAGCATCCGGAATGGTTTTACCATAAGGAGGATGGAAGCTTCGGAAACCGGATTGGTGACTGGTGGGATGTGATAGATCTCGATTACAGTCACAGGGATCTCTGGACGTATCAGATTGACACCCTGAAGATGTGGGCCGGAGAGTATCACGTGGATGGGTTCAGGTGCGATGTGGCACCGATTGTACCGGTTGCTTTTTGGAAAGCTGCCAGAGAGGCCGTTGAGGAAGTGCATCCCGGATGCATCTGGCTTGCTGAATCCGGCGAACTGCCGTTTATTACTTATACACGTGAGAATGGCATCCCCTGTGCTTCGGATTCTGAACTTTATCAGGCTTTTGATATCTGTTATGACTATGATATTTATCATGATTACATTGGATATCTGAATGGAGAGAATACACTTGCAGAGTATGCGCATGCACTGAATCTTCAGGAATATATTTATCCGGATAATTATATAAAGCTGAGGTTTCTGGAAAATCATGATAAGCTCCGGGCAGCCTTCCTGATTCGGGATGAAAGACAGCGTAGAAACTGGACTGCATTAATGTATTTTCTTAAGGGAACAACCCTTGTCTATAACGGCCAGGAGCGCAGCGCAGACCATGTTCCGAGCCTGTTTGATAAGGATAGTATTACCTGGGACGGCCCAGATCTGACTGTCTTTATGCAGAAGCTGAATGCTGTGCATAAAGAGCTGCCTGCAGACTGCACTGAAAAAGTGTATGCATGCAGCCACGACATTATGGTCGGAATCCGGACGGTAAATGCATCTGCAGATTCCGGTAAACCGGGAAGCCGGATAGCTGGGGTTTTCTGTCTTGGAGCCGCTGGCGGCCTGATTTCCGTTAAGGAATACGATATTGAGGATGGTATATACACTGATCTGATCAGCGGCAGAAAGGTTGAGGTCAGCATGGGGCATCTGGCAGCAGCCGGGGAGCCACTCATGTTCAGTCTTAATCTGTAACAATAATGTAATCGGATTAGCCGTTATGTTTGTTCCGGTCTGGAGGTGAGAGTATGAAGCTGGACAAGTATCTTGGCTGCTCGCGGGCTGCGCGAAAGCTGGTCAAGGCGGATCTTGTACTGAAAAATGCAAAGATTGTCAACGTTTTTACCGATCGGGTGGAGGAAGGCAACGTCGCAATTACAAATGGGATGATCGTAGGAATCGGCGAATATCAGGGGGTGCAGGAGATCGACCTGCATGGACAGTACCTTACCTCTGGTTTCATCGATGCGCATCTGCATCTTGAATCCACGCTGGTAAATCCCCAGGTATTAATTGCAAAAGCAACAGCCCATGGCACGACAACCTTCATTGTGGATCCGCATGAGGTAGCAAATGTAGCAGGAACAGACGGCATTGATTATCTGCTTTCCCAGACGGAAAACTGTCCCGCCCATGTGTATGTTATGATTGCCTCCTGCGTGCCCTCTACACCCATCGATGATAACGGCTGTACCCTTACTGCTGATCAGATGGCCCCTTATCTGAAAAACCGGCGTGTCCTCGGTCTGGGTGAGGTGATGGACTGCATGTCTGTCATTAACGGTGATCCGGAAATGAACCGGAAGCTGGAGCTCTTTGATGGGAGAGTCAAGGACGGGCATGCGCCGAATCTCTCCGATGAGGAACTGGCTGCCTACGTTATTGCCGGAGTGACGACAGATCATGAGGGAACAACCTATGAATACGTCATGAAGGAACGATCCATGGGTATGACCTGCCATATCCGGGAGGGAAGTGCTGCCAGAAACCTGGAGATGATTGTAAAGGGTATCGTAGAGAATAATACCAATACCGAGGGATTCTGCTTCTGTACAGATGATAAGCATATTGAGGACATAACCCGGGAAGGAGACATCGATCACAACGTCCGGAAGGCCGTCAGCATGGGAATCAGTCCGATCGCTGCCGTCAAGATGGCTACGATACAGCCTGCAAGGTGCTATGGCCTTCGAAGAACCGGAGCGGTAGCTCCTGGCTTTGATGCGGATCTCGTTGTATGGGATTCCATCAAGGAATTCAATGCACAGATGGTCTTCTATAAGGGAAAGCTGATCAGGGGTGAACAGAGGGTAAAGCCGGCACCCTGTCCGCCAAAGCTTATGGATACGATACATCTGGGGACAGTCGATCCGGATAAGCTGAGAATCCCTCTGGATGGAAATCCATTCCCCGTTATCCGCATGATACCAGGCCAGATTCTTACAGAGCGAAAAGATATGATTCTGCCCGGTGAACAGTATTTTGAGCCGGATGGACACCTGGACAAAATCGCAGTATTTGAACGTCACAAAGCTACGGGCAAAACAGGCGTCGGTGCTGTGCTGGATTTCGGGCTGACAGGTGGAGCGATTGCTTCATCTGTCTCCCACGACAGCCATAACATCATTGTGATCGGAGATAACGACCGGGATATTCTGTTGGCTGTGCGCGAATTGGAACGCACCCATGGCGGATATACCATTATCCGGAATGGAGAGGTGTATGATACACTGGAGCTCCCGGTAATGGGACTGATTTCAGATAAGAGCTATACCTATGTGAACCGGAAGCTGAAAAAGATGATTCACCAGGCCCACAGGATGGGTGTGCCTTCTGCCATGGATCCATTTATTACATTGTCTTTTATGGCCCTGCCTGTCATCCCCGAAATCCGCTGTACACCACGAGGAGTCTACAGCGTGACAGAGGGAAAATTCCTCAGATAAAAATGTATTTGTGTAAAAGAGCCCTGCATCAGGTCCCGAAACCGGGTATCTGATACAGGGCTTTTTCAGCAATTTCTTCAGTTCAGCCGATTAATCCTCAACGGATACAAGCTCAATCTTAAAGTTCAGCTCCTTGCCTGCCATTTCATGGTTTGCGTCAAATGTGATGGACTTTTCGTCTTTGGCCTTGACCAGAACAGGGAAGGGCTGTCCCATCGCATTGGACAGGTAGGCGTGATCGCCTGCCTTAAGACCTGCGGCTCCCTCAAGCTGATCAAGGGGAACGGTGAATACCGCATTCGGATCATACGGGCCATAGGCGTCTTCAGGTGAAAGATGGATGTTCACGACATCGCCAACCTGCATATCTACAACCGCCTTATCAAATCCCGGAATCATCATGCCGGTTCCGCACACAAATTCCAGAGGCTCTCCGCGTCCATAGGAAGAATCAAAGACCGTTCCATCATTGAAGGTACCCTCATAATGGGTCCTGACGGTTTTCCCTGCATTCGGGCCTTCAAAAAGAATCTGCATCTCATGGCATCCGCCGCCACAGCATCCACCGCCGCAGCCGGAGCCCTCATCACCACAGCATCCGCCGCCACAGCCGGATTCTTCATCTGCGCAGCATCCACCGCCACAGCCTGAGGTCTCATCAGAGCCGGCAGACTCTGTGCCTGTGTGGCTTCCGCAGCCGGAGCCCTCTGCATGTTCGTGTTCATGGTCGCAGTTCACTCCTTCAGATACAAGATCGCCGTCCAGAAATGCGCGGACAGCCTCATCCGCGTCTCCTGACGCTCCGGAGAAGATCCGAAGTCCCGCATCGGTCAGAGCTGCCTGTGCACCTGCTCCCATGCCGCCACAGATCAGGGTATCCACACCCTGTTCTGCAAGAAGTCCGGCAAGTGCTTCATGGCTTACGCTGCCTGCCTGCAGGTATTTCATCGAGACGATCTGGTTATCTTCAATCGAATAAAGCTTGAATGTTTCCGTTCTTCCAAAATGCTGGAAGATATTTCCGTCGTCGTAAGTGACCGCAATTTTCATTTCTGTATCCTTTCTCTTGACTTTTGCTTTTATAATGAATGATTAATTATAAGACTTTAAAAGACATTAGAAGACTGCAAAGCAGCTTCTGGTCCGTGTCTTTTACAGATGGTTGTATAAGTATATTCGATTAATGGATGAAAATCAACCTGTACTGTCATATGATATTATAATCAGACCTACTGGTCAGCTGTGTACCCGCTATCATTCAAGGGTTTGCCAGGAGGGAACTTCTCATGCAGTCCTTCGGAGTGAGCATTACGGACAGTTAGCTGGTTTTATGCGAAATTGCCAATAACGTTGATTGCGAGAATGTTTGAGGAGGGCGGTTTTTGCCCGACGAGTTTCGCAGCAACAAAATCCAAGCATAAAACCAGCTTACTGTCCGTTTGCGAACGAAGACAGACAAATGAGAAGCTCCCCTCCTGGCAGGCCTCTGACCAGTAACAAACAGTTGCAGATCATCTGGACATAAAAGCAAAATTAACTTGAATCACCCCCCTGATCTGTGTTAAAATACAGTCAGTTCAGATGAATAGCGAAGCTGGAGAATTATGAGTCAGTGGCTGAAGCGATGCAGATACGCATCGTTTATGCGCTGACTCTTTTTTGTATGCAAAAGAGTCAGTAACAACCGGCGGAACACAAGTCAGAGGAGGTCGAAGAAACGATGCTGTATGATGTGATTATCATTGGAGCAGGAGTGAGCGGAAGTGCAATTGCACGGGAACTGTCCCGATACAGGCTGCAGGTCTGTGTGCTGGAGAAAGAGGAGGACGTCTGCTGTGGAACAACCAAGGCCAACAGTGCAATCGTGCATGCCGGATTTGATGCCGCAACAGGGAGCCTGATGGCGAAGCTGAATGTCCGTGGAAATCAGATGATGGACAGGATTGCTGAAGATCTGGATGTGCCGTTCCGCAGAAACGGGGCACTTGTGGTCTGCACTGACCCCGAGGAGGTGGATGGCCTGCAGGAGCTGTATAACCGGGGTATCGCAAATGGGCTTCCGGCAGACAGCATGGAGATCCTGAATCGTGAAGAGGCGCTGGCACTTGAACCCAATCTTTCAGAGAACGTGGTTGGCGCATTCCATGCAAAGACCAGCGGCATTGTATGCCCCTTCCTTCTGAATATCGCCATGGCCGAGAATGCAAATGTCAACGGCGTGGATTTCTTTTTCAACACAGAGGTGGAACAGATCACAGCGGATACCCTTCCGTCTTCCGGTGACAGGATCTGGAGAATCCGGACCTGCAATGGTGAATATAAAGCCAGATATATCATTAACGCAGCAGGCGTCTATGCAGATGTTTTTCACAATATGGTAAGTGCGAAGAAAATTCATATTACACCGCGCCGTGGCGTTTACTGCCTTCTGGACCGCTCTGCCGGAGATTATGTGTCGCACACTGTATTTTCACTGCCGGGGAAGATGGGAAAGGGTGTTCTGGTGACGCCTACGATTCACGGAAATCTGCTGATCGGACCCAACGCGCAGGATATCGAGAACAGAGAGGGAACCAATACTACAGCCGAGGGACTGCAGGAGATCATTGAAAAGGCGGGACGTAATGTCCGGAATCTTCCGATGTATCAGGTGATCACCTCCTTTGCAGGCCTGCGTGCCCATGAGGACGGGCATGACTTCATCATCGGAGAGGTTGAGGATGCGCCAGGATTCATTGACTGCGCAGGTATAGAATCTCCTGGCCTTTCTTCAAGTCCGGCGATTGGAGAGTACGTCGCAGAGATGATGGCAGATAAGCTTCACCTTACACCGAAAGAGAACTGGAATGGCAAGCGTAAAGGAATTCTGAAGCCCTCCGAGCTTACCATGGAGGAGAGAAATGCGCTGATCCGGGAACAGCCGGCTTATGGGAGAATTATCTGCAGGTGCGAATCAATCACGGAGGGTGAAATTCTTGATGCCATTCACAGGCCACTTGGTGCCCGGTCTCTTGATGGCATCAAGCGCAGGACCCGGGCAGGAATGGGACGTTGTCAGGCAGGCTTTTGTTCTCCCCGTACCATGGAGATTCTGCACAGGGAACTCGGCCTTCCTTACGGGAAGATCACCAAGAGCGGTGGCGATTCAAAGCTGGTAACAGGGCGTACCAAGGAACATTTCGGGGAGGAAGCATGATGGAGGCAAAAGAGATGCAGGCTTATGATATTGTTATTGTAGGTGGTGGTCCGGCAGGACTGGCAGCGGCGATCTCCGCAAGAAAAAGCGGCACAGAGCGTATCCTGATTCTGGAAAGAGACGGGGAACTTGGCGGCATTCTGAATCAGTGCATTCACAATGGCTTTGGACTGCATACCTTCAAGGAAGAGCTCACAGGCCCGGAATACGCAGACCGTTTTATCGAACAGGTATACGCCCTTCAGATTGAGTACAAGCTGGATACGATGGTCATGGATATTTCAGAGGATAAGATCGTAACGGCGATGAACCGTACAGATGGTATGTTCCAGATCAGGGCCGGAGCGGTGATCCTCGCCATGGGCTGCAGGGAACGTCCAAGAGGGGCACTGAACATTCCGGGATACCGTCCGGCAGGTATTTACAGTGCGGGTACCGCGCAGCGTCTGGTAAACATTGAGGGTTATATGCCTGGCCGTGAGGTAGTGATTCTGGGGTCAGGAGATATCGGGCTGATCATGGCCAGGAGAATGACGCTGGAGGGAGCACAGGTCAAGGTTGTTGCCGAACTGATGCCTTATTCAGGCGGGCTGAAGAGAAATATTGTACAGTGCCTGGATGATTTTGGCATTCCTCTGAAGCTCTCCCACACTGTGGTGGATATTGAGGGCAAGGAGCGCGTAAAGGCTGTGACCATTGCACAGGTCGGAAGTGACAGAAAGCCCATTCCGGGCACAGAAGAACGCTATACCTGTGATACACTGCTGCTTTCAACCGGTCTTATTCCGGAAAATGAGCTTTCCGGTAAATGCGGGATAAAACTGAATCCTGTTACCAAGGGGCCCTTTGTAAATGAGAGCATGGAGACAAATATTCCCGGGATTTTTGCCTGCGGTAACGTACTGCATGTACACGATCTGGTGGACTATGTATCTGAGGAGGCCGGCAGAGCTGGTGAAGCCGCTGCGAAATATGTGCAGGCTGGCTGCCACAGTGCGCGGGACATAAGAGAGCCCATTGCTCTGGTTGCAACAGACGGCGCACGCTATACAGTGCCCTCAGTTATCCATCCGGACCGTATGGAGGACCTGCTGACCGTCCGGTTCAGGGTCGGCGCTGTGTACAAGCAGGCATATGTCAGTGTTTACTTTGACCAG
>JBJEMO010000163.1:0-1524 GCA_051879715.1 Bilifractor sp. | reverse complement strand
TGTTTTACAGACGCGGAAGACGCCGGAGGTGTTCTCGTCACTTTGAAGCAAAAATTCGGCGGTGACAACGTGAAAGTTGTTGAAAAGCGCATTGAAATGCAATAGAATTTGCATTAAAATATAACATGCTTGGGCAGACATTGGCCTTTTTCCGGTCTATCGCCGGAACAGGGACGTAAGGGCAGCCCGGAAATCAGGAATTACAGTTATTCTGATACATCGAATACATCTAATGTGTAGAATCGGAGGAACGATAATGGCAGAAAGTAAAGTCAAAACAATAGGTATCCTTACCAGTGGCGGTGACGCGCCGGGCATGAACGCGGCGGTTCGTGCGGCTACCCGTCGTGCGATCGGCAAGGGACTTAAGGTTAAGGGAATCCTGAAAGGGTATGAAGGACTGATCAACGAAGAAATTGTTGACCTGAATGCCAAGGACGTTTCTGATATTATCGGAAAGGGCGGAACAATTCTGTATTCCGCGCGCTGTGCAGAGATGCGCACCGACGAGGGAATCGACAAGGCGGTTGCCACATGCAATAAATACGGGATTGACGGACTGGTTGTTGTAGGCGGCGACGGTTCGTTTGCGGGAGCCCAGAAGCTTGCGGATAAAGGGATCAATGCCATCGGCGTTCCGGGAACCATCGACCTGGATATTGCCTGCACAGAGTACACGATCGGTTTCGATACTGCAGTAAATACGGCAATGGAAGCCATTGATAAGGTACGTGATACCTCGACTTCTCATGAGAGATGTTCGATCATTGAGGTAATGGGAAGAAATGCCGGATATATTGCACTCTGGTGCGGAATCGCATCCGGAGCGGAGGATGTTCTTCTGCCGGAGAAATACGATTATGACGAGCAGACGATCATCAATCACATCATTGAGACCCGTAAAAAGGGCAAAAAGCACCACATCATCATCAACGCAGAGGGTATCGGCCATTCACAGGCTATGGCAAAGCGGATTGAGGCAGCTACCGGAATCGGCACACGTGCCACCATCCTCGGCCATATGCAGCGTGGAGGAAGTCCGAGCTGCAAGGACAGAATGTACGCTACCATTATGGGGGCATACGCGGTGGATCTGCTGATCAGTGGAAAGACCAAGAGAGTTGTCGCATACAAGAACGGACAGTTTGTCGATTTCGATATCAATGAAGCACTTGCGATGAAGAAGTCTCTGTCTGAATATGAGGTTGAGCTTGCCAAGACCCTTTCTTATAACTATGTCATGAAATAACAGGCGCATAGCTTATGGATTTATGTCATGAAATAACAGGCGTATAGCTTATGGATTGCAGGGGCTGCCACGCGAAATGCGGAGAGAGATCTCTTCCGGACCCATTTCGTGTGGCGGCCTTTTTGCATTCCGTGTCGGAACTCATGATAAAAGCGCTGTGACCTGCAATTGATGCAGCCATAGCAGAACATTCTTTCTTTGCCGGGAAGAGCGCTGTTTAATTACGCGAACAGTGAGCCGCAGCCGAATGCGAAGTATTCGTGTGCGGCGAGCGT
>JBJEMO010000162.1:0-49639 GCA_051879715.1 Bilifractor sp. | reverse complement strand
CAATTTCAGGGATTTTTGTTTCCAATTCCTGGTATTATTAGTTTACAACATACAGTTGCCATAGGGCAAAGCTCCAAGAGAATCATCGACCGGAGCCTTGGTTCCAGTCGATTCACCGGTGAACCACAGACCGGAAGTAGCCTTTCCTCCGTTGGTATCCTGGCTATGCTTCACAAAACTGGAAGAAGAATCGTAGACACCATTCTCATCCGTCATAATGTCGTGATACTCACCAGTTTCGATGGAAGTGATACGGAACGGAATATTGGCCAGGGTTCTGCCGGAAGAAGCTTCGATCTTACGGATACGGAAATCGCCACGATAGACCTGTTCCTTAGCTGCCGTTGCTTCGGTCGGAAGGTTTGTGGTTCTAACGGAACGACTGGCCGGATCCATGGAAGTATTGGCAACGTAGACGGTCGGATTGAGCTGGTAGCCTTCTGGTGCCTTTGTCTCGGTAAATGTTACGGTACCAAGGGGAAGAACATAAATCCCATTTTGCTCATACAAAGCATCGCCAGAAATTTTATGGGCATCATCAAGATAAATTATTCCTTTTTCATTTGTCCGAAATACCCAAGTTCTCTTCGGCGAAGCACCAGATGCAGCCGGATCAGAAGATGAGATCGTATCGTAATAGTGAACCGTATACTCTGCGCCTTCTAGCTTTGCACCACCTGCTGGAGCGCTATCTCCGGTCTCTGCATCTGCTTTGGAAAGAATAAGTCGAACAGGGTCATTCCCCGGCAGATCCGATGCGGTAAAAGAAGCAGGCGTGTTCTTAGACAGCGTTACGGAATGAACGGTAGAATCCATTTCGTAGCCCTGCGGTGCTTTCGTTTCCTTGGCATAGACTGTACCTTCGAACTGGAAATGGATGGTGTTCGCATTGCCATTTGCATCGGTTGTTAGAACGGCGGTGTTGCCGTTAACATCCTTTGCCGGACTGGTGCATCCGCTGTCGGTGTAGACCGTATATTCTGCTCCCGCCAGGGAATAGCAACTATTTCCATCCGAAATGGCCGGGAGTGCACTCGTCTTTGTCATGGTAAGATAAGTGTCCGGAGGTGTCGGCGGTGCCTCGGTCTTAAATGTCGCCAAGGTCTGCATATGGGGATTTCCATTGACAGCCCACAAAGTAACCTTAAATTCTTCCGGTGGATTTGCAGCAGATGCAATCGAGCTATAGAGATTCCGTACGGTATTGATATCTCCATAATATCCCTTATAGGGCGAAGCATCGATGGTTGCAGCACCAGCATAGGCAGCCGATGCCATATAATGGGTGGCCAGATATGCCTTCTGTGCATCCCCACCATAGGTGGATGTTACAATGTCTGCCGGGCCTGTTGCACCATAATACATGACCTTCCGGAGCATCTGATTATCCGAATAACCGATGGAATTAAAGGTATCGTGTTTTCCAGGCGAATCTTTATCCGGATGCAGACACCATGCGGTATACTGCGTTCCACCGGAACTAATGACATAGTGTCCGGAATGGTGGCCGAACTGACTGTAAGTATCGTTCGTTACAACAGAAGCCTGCTCCCCGGTTCCTTCCGCAGCATGGACGGTCGGCATGGTCGTAAGCCCGGTTGTTAAGATTGTAAAAGCAGCCAAAGTGATCGCCACAATCTTTTTTCCGAGATTGAACTTCATTTTTATTCTCCTTCTCTACGTATTTCCAGAACTTAGGAAAAGAATCATTCCTTTCCCTTTTATCGTTCCTCTACTTACAAAAACGAATCCATGGACCTGCACGGATCTCTCGCATCTTATCCTCCCTTCCAACAAGGTTATTCTTCCGAAAATAGGTATAAAAAAAGCATCGATCTGCGGGAATCCTTACAGACGATGCTTTTCGTTTCATATAGAAAAAGCGAAGCAAGTTTTTCTCTTGCTCCGCCTTCCTTTGCTATTTTAAAGATAACACTTTTTTAGTGTACTTTTGTGTACTTTTGTGTACTCTTTAATGTTTTTTTTAGCGTACAATCAAGTTCACATATAACAACTACATCTTTTTTCCTATCCACTTCAGAAAGAAACCCATGACATAAAAAAATCCTGATATAGCAAGAAGTCCATAGGCTGGAGCATAATCTCCTCTAAAAATTTCTATTGAGTGATAGAAGAAAAAAGCAAAAACAGCATAAAGTAATATAAATGAAGCTATCCCAATAAAAAAATACGATACAATTTTAATGAATGTTTTCATATCACCTTAAGTATTATAAATGATGTAGATATCAAATGGTTGAATATAACCCTCCTGTTGCATCGCATAACAATAATTATTCCCAAATGCTAGTGCAAAATTGTCATATCTACTCCACTCAAAATCATATACATCATGCACATAAAACATAATAGAATACCCATTAGACTGCTTTATAAATGTTGCGGAATAATTGATATGGCCAAGGCCTGCAACAAGATCCAACTCATCAATACCACTTTGAAAGTAATAATTTCCTGTTATTGTTCCGGTAGATAAATTTTTAGCTAAAATATTTCTTTCAAAAGAAGAAAATACCTGCCTGTGAACACGCTGATTAAAATATACCATTTTTGTCAGTTGTGAATTCTTATCATGTGAAAGGCTTGAAGGTTTAATGGTTGAATTTTCTGGAACAATAGCATTTTCCATAAAACCAGCTGTGTAAATACACCCTTTTGCTAGGACTAATGCTATTCCAGCTTTGTATGCAGCTAGTGCGGTATTATATTTCATTGATCTACGTGGTGGAGCAATCATATTTACTTTGAGAGCACTTTTTTCATTGGACGCTCTTTCATCCACTTTTGAAACAGATAGCATCGCTTCAGACATGATCTGATCAACAGATTCTCCCTCTTTCAAATCTGCCGTTACACATGCCTCTTTTATCTGTTCAAGGTATGTTTTCGCATTTGGATTTTCCTTCTCAAATTCGTCAATCCGTTGTTGCGTATCAATAGAGATCTCTTTGGGATTTGTAAGCTTGCTCGACCCACCTTCAATTCCCTTTGCGAATACATTACATGGAAGTAATGTAAGCAAAAGAAAACCTGCTAGAACATGTGTAATCACCCTTTTCATAAAAAATTCCCTCGCATTCTAAAAACCCACCTATACTTCTTATTCGTCCTACTGCATTGGAATCACCTTCCTTTCTAAAGCATGTGGATGCACAAACCATTAATTCTGCACCCATACCTGTTCTGTCTTATACACAGCATCGTGATGCTTGGTGCCAGTTTGAACTTGACCATAAACACCCGAATAACTTCCATGCGTATAATCGCCTTGATCGATCATAGCTTCATCATGTGCTTCCCAAGCAGCAGTTGTAGGAAAAACTTGACCGCAGGTATTACACTTCGCCCCAACAACCTGTGTTTCATACACAGGTTCGTCATAGGCAGCTTGTACGAGAACCTGCTTGGTTTCATAATGTCCGGAGGGCTTGATCGGCTGAGCGGGCTGTGATGGCTGAGTAGACTGGCTCGGAGTGGAAGTCTTGGTCTGACTGGAAGTATTGGCCTTCGGTGTCGATGCAGAACTGCTACCGGAGTTCGCCTTCTGGGAAGTTCCGCTGTTCGATGAAGTTTTTGCTCCGTTGTTGGAAGTCGTATTCTTTGTTGTCTTACTGCTCGACTTGGTATTGGCTTTTGCCGTTGTGTCAGATTCTGACACAAAACCTGCATTCGAAGATGCACCGGAACCGGCAGATGATGCAGAAACCTGGTTGGATGCATCTGCGGAATCTTTCGCAGTCACGCTTTCCTGGCTCTCCGACTTCTGGCCTTCTTCTGCCTTTGAATCCTCCGAATCTACCGAAGTCTTATCCTCTGACTTCGAATCACTCTTTCCAGTCAAATCTTTGTTGGTCGAAGAATTTGTTGCCATGACAGGCGTTTTCTTATTTTCACGGGCAAAGAATACACCGCCACCAATCAGGCATATTGCCAGGACTGCAAGAACCACGATAGAAATCTTCTTATGCGATTTGATCACTTCCCAAAACTTTTTCATTTCGAATCTCCTTTCTCTGCCATTGGCAGGTTATTTTAATAGCTTTCGCTCTAAATCGGCTAATTCATCATCTGTGTACGAAGGACTCGGACAGCCATGAGGATTATTTTTCGCCCTTGGCTGCTCCGGACTGCTGAAATCATGATTCACCCATGCCTGGTAGAAATTAGTTTTGGTTTCCGGAGAACGATACAAGGCAGTAAGAAGATAGCTCCGGATATTCCGAATCTCAGTTGTGTTCTTCTTCATGGCATCGATCACATACAGAATGTGTGTTGAATCTAACTCCAGGAAACGCTCTCGAACCTTTTTGACCGGGCAATCTTGTCCACCAATCCGAATGGTTGGTTTCTTTGTTCGGCAGGCATCGATCATCAGCCGATACAGTTCCAGATACTGATCCAGGTCCGGCCAGTCTGTTCGTTCCTGCATGGTATCGATGGCCAGGTTTTCCCGAATCTGTTTCTCGAACATCTGTTCTTCTGTCAATCGATCAATCGGTTTTTCCATCGATTCGTCTTTTTGATTTTTAGGGTTAGATAGATTGATAGATTTATATATATTATTATCTTTCTCTAAATATTCTTTCTCTGCCGGAAAATTTTTCCGTTCTAGGTCGGAAGATTTTTCTGTTCTAGACCGGAAAGTTTTTCCGTTCTTGACCGGAAAATTTTTCCGGTCAAGACAGGCCAATTTTGTCCTATCTGTATTTTCAGTATATTTGGTTATATGACCGAAATCAACTAAATCTTTGTCGGAAGTATCGAAATCCCCATTTTGCGATACGTTTGGACTCTCTTCTGCTTTTTCATCCACATGATCTGTATCGGCAACCGAAATCTTAGATTCTTCGTCCTCTTTCTCCGGGACTGTTTCATCTTGCGCTGGAAGTGGTTCCGCAAAGTCATAGGGATAGATTTTGGACTCTTTTCCTTGACCCATCACTTGAACGTCGATCAGACCATAATCCACTAGTTCCTTCCGATACTTCAACGCAGATCGGTCGGAGCATTGCAGATCTTCGCAGATTTCCTGGGTCGAGTATTTAACAAATACTCCATGTTCATCTTCCCAATGATTCCGCTCGGAAAGATGCATCCGGTTCAGAATCAGACTATAGAGGATCTTCGCATAGGCAGACATGGAGCGATATGCCTCATCGTAGATCAGGATCATCGGAATCGGGATGAAGTTATATCGAATGCCCTTTCGATAGTCATGAAAGCGGTCAAGTTTTGGTGCCATGATATTTTCCAGTCTAGAATGCTTCTACTACATTCAAATAGATCGAGCCGTTAGTTCCAGGCGCATTTTTTTTGATATGATCTATCAATCCCGCCCGCTTTAGCTCAGATATGAAACGTCGGATACTTCGTGTGGAACAATGCAGGTCTGCTGCCATATCTCTTTGAGAGTAATTGATATAAACTTTACCGGAACGATCTCGGTTTCCCCCTCTCGCAGCTTCGATATACTTCTGGAGAAGGATTCCATACAAAATCTTTGCTGAATCTGTTAGGCAATTGTATTGATCTTCTTTCACTAACTGAGACGGAAGGGAATAAGAATCCAGAAGTAAATCCATCAGCATAGCGATTCTCCTTCTTTTTTATAAGGTTTCTCTAAGATCATCCATCTGCTTTTCCAGTTTCCGCACCAATCGATCTGCTTTTTTCATTTCTTTCTCCAGTCGATTGGTTTCGTCCAGAAGCTTTGCTGCTTCTTCGGCTCCTTGCTCCCGCAAGATGGTAAACATTTTCTTTTCCTGTTCGTAATATTTCTTCGAAGCAGCACCTGCCTGATCGATCGCAAGTTGCAGTCTGGAATCCATCTGAGAGAGTTCGTACCAGTTCAAAATCCGAATTACTTCGGGATGGCATTTCCGACAATAATCGAGGAAATTTTTCAGTTCCTCTTTGGAAGAAAAAAAGTCTGCTCTTTTTGTAATGTTTCCCTCTTTCATAGGTTTCCCCTTCCTAAAATAAGTCCAAAAATTTATTGGCAAGCGTCGGAAATACGATATACAGACCTCCAACCACGATTAAGGCCACAAACCAGAAGATATTTTCCGGATCAGAAAAGAAGTTCCGAATCCGAAGGAAAAATTTCACCATTTCTTTCGCTTTCTAATACCATGTTTATAGACTATTTTTCCACGATTGCACCTGCGGTGATGGACCACCGCAGGTGCTAAAAAAGGTGGTAAAACCATTTCCGGGAAAATCCCGGAAGCCCTCTTTCCCGTAGTGAGCGATGGATCATCCTATTGATATCCGAAAGAGGGAACTGCCCTTATTCTCCACGTGATGAAAGAGAATATAATATCCAGATCATCACGCCGAAGCAGACCAGACGAAGAAGTAAAAACGGAAGGCTTTTCAGTTTCAGTACATCGAGAAGTATCAGAAGGCCGACCGAAACAACAGCCAGGATTAATTTTTTCAGAAGATCTTTCCCAATCTTCTGCCGTTTTTTCTTATTCATAGGGACCACACTTGATCAAACTCTACACGAATCGGTTTATCCAGAATAATGCCGTGTAAGAGAGCTTCTGCCTTCGAAAGATGTTTAAAGAAATCTTCTTCTTCGATATTCCAGAAATCCGGTGCGATGAACCACTCGAAGCGATACCCATTATTGGAGTGATCAAATCCGTAGCCAGAGACAAACGGTTCTTCTCCCTCACGTTGCAGGCTCTCTCTCAAAACACAATAATCCGTTCCTTCATATTGAAACGGAATCGCTGTTCCGTCGTTCACCGCATCCGTCATTCGTCCGTAACTCTTTTCCGATGCCATCTTTATTTCTCCTTTCCTAAGTTTCTGAGCCTTTTTCCGCAATGTCCGCAGACAGGATTTTCTATATCGTCGATAAATATAAGTTTGCTTCCGCAATACGGACAAGTCTTGACTTCGATAGTGATCTGATTGCCTTCCTCCTCCGGATCATTGTTTTCTTTGTAAAATTTTCTTCGGCTGCTCTTCTTTCCCAACATTTTTCTCTCTCCTCTCTGGCAGTTTTAATTTTCAAAATAATTATCCTCTGTGATCTCCGGATTAAACTCAATCCAGTCAGTATGAGATGGTTCGACACCAAGTTCCCGGCACTTTGCATAGGTGGAAGTGCCACCACTATGAGTTGTTCCCCAGAGAAACAGACGGTTTACGATTTTCTGATAGCTGATATTCGATGAAAACCAGTGCTGCCACCATTCTGTCCCGTCCGGATCATCAAGATAGCATCCGTTTTCATCCTTCTTCGGCTCGTGAATATCGATATCACTAGCAAGGAGATTTCTCTGAACATCTTCGACCACTTCCTGCATCAGACTCAGACAGCCATCCAGGATTTCCTTTTCACTATGACTTCTCAGATTTCCATACTCGTCTCCACAATCCAGGGCCAGCTTTATGTCCTCCGCTTCGGATACTCTCTGTTCCCGGAAAGATTTGAGAGCAGAGAGCAATAACTGGCCTTCTGCCGAATCTTTCTGAATCCTTATGGAACCGGAATGTTCCATCCGGTCGGAAAACGTTTGAGCGGAAATGGCTTCCGCTTTCAGCCGTTCCGCTTTTTCATACCCTTTCTTTGTGAATTCGCTCCTCATATCTATCCCTCAATCAATCCATGAAGTCCCATTCGATCTGTTTACCGCAGTATCCGCAGAAGTTTGGAGCAGATTCGAAGATTAGCTTTTTCCCACAGACAGGGCAAGTTCCTACCATGACGGTTCCTTCCATCTTTTCCTCGGTCATTGCGGAAATACGATTCGGATCATTTTTCACAGGCATCCGGAAGATGGTCGGATCATCTTCGTCCTCTTCCTCCATATCTATTCCATTTGTGTCAGAATCTGACACAGGATTTTCCTGCTCCGTTTTTGTGTCAGATTCTGACACAGAAATTGTTTTCTTAACTGCTTTCTTTATCTCTTTTGCAGAAGTAATGCCTTCCTTCAGCACTTCTTCCTGGTTCTCTTCCGGTAGCTTGGAAAGTTGATAGGCAGCTTCTTTGGTAAGGTTTCCTTCCTTGTACTGCTCCATCCCGGCAGAGCCAAGGCGATTGCTGATAGCTTGGTGGACTTTTACGGTAGTCGGTGTCAGATGCAGCTCCTCCGCAATCATCTGGACCGTCCGTTTTCCCTTCGGTCGCTGAAAGGTATCCGGATAGGCATCCAGAAGGTGCTTCATGCCTTCAATTTCTTTTGTAATCTCATAAGGCGTTTTCTGATCGTAGGAATTGGTCGAATACACGGCAAACTCCGCACGAACATTGTCAAGGTCCATCACACAGCAGGGAATCATCGAAAAGGATTCTTCCTGCAATTCCTCTACAAGATATTTGCAGGCCCGATACCGCTTATGACCGGACAGAATTTCGAAGGTATCAGAGTTTTTCTTTCGTACGATCAAAGGCTCCCAGACACGGCCATCCAGAAGAATGATGTTCGCCAGACGATGTACGCTTTCCGGTGTCAGTTCTCGGTACTGATAGGTGCTCTCTTCCAACTGGCGATAGTCGATGTTTCGAATATGGAGAGAAGGATTCGTCGATTTCGTCTGCTCGGAAGAAGCCAGTTTCTGTCTTGAAAGTAAATTTCCCATTTCATCAGCCCTCGCTTTCTTCCAGTTTTTTCAGAACTTCCTGCGTCAGTTCTTCGAAGTCTTTTGTCACATCCGAAGTCCTCCGATGCATGAAGAGTGGCTTGAATACCGATAAACTGCTCCGTACTTTTGCCGTATCCCGGATATAGATATCGGAAACCGGGTAATCATGGTGGTTGAGCAGGTTGTCAAGAGCTATGGACTGATCTCTCGTATCCGAAAGTCGGTTAATAAAGGCAAACCAGTTCGTCTTTTTCCCGGACAGATCTTCCAGATGATCCAGGGTAGACATGACCAGGTTCAGATTAGCAATTGAGAAGCCATCCAAAAGGATTGGAACGATAAGAAGATCGCTGGCAACAATCGCATTCTGACTGGAAGAACGATCATCCGGGTGGGTATCAATGATGCAGTAATCGTAAGTTTCATTGACCGGGAGAAGCATTTTCTGTAAGCCATCCAGCATAGGAAATACCGTATGTCGATTCGAACCACGGACGTAAGAGATATTTGAGAACCGTTCCGAAACATAAATTCCACGCTTTACAGATTCTGCATGAGTATCTGCTAATTCTGAAATATCGGGGTACGCACACTTTTTCTTTCGAAGCTCCGGTTCGAAGAAGTATGTAAGATTTGCCTGGGTATCGAGGTCAACAAAGAGAACCTTTTTTCCTTCCTTCGCCAGTTCTGCACCGAGGTTGAAAGCTGTTGTTGTCTTTCCTACCCCGCCTTTTAAGTTCCATACAGTGATTGTTTTCATGGTTTTCCACCTTTCTCTATTTCCTTAGTACAGAATCGAGGTCCATCTCAAATTCCGTACACGCTACCTAATTTGTTGCATCTGTATTTTTTAAGAAAAACTTCTGAGCCTTCTTCAAACTCATCGGAGAAATCTGTAATAATTGAAGGGTCGTAAAATCACTAATAAAAATGCTATTTATGGCATTCAGCATCGTTTTTCTGATCTTATATGCACGGTTCATCTGAATACCTTTTTGCAAAATCAATACTCTTGGATTCCTTCCTTGTTTTTCTGCTTTCAATAAGATTTCAAAAATCTCTTTTTCCCGGCAGTTTGAGATCAAGTCATACGATATCTTAAGTCGATTCAGCTGGTCTTTCCGTGCTTTCCAAACTGTAACCTGCTCATTGATATCATGTATTTCTTCATCCTTAATTCTGGATATCGAGCCGAGTACGGAAGAAAGATCTGATCCACCGGACGTTTGCACCCGGACACCAAGTTCCAGGTTTTGCGGATGGAGGGATGCCTGCCGTATCTTTTCGTCAGATTCTTTCTGGAGGGAAATGATCATGTCATACAGATGCTTGATGGAGTGATTAATATTGGATAATTCCTCTTCGTAATGGGCGAGAAGATAAAATAAGTCATTATTCTCTACATCCATCCTTTCCCCCTTCCCACAATTCGTATCCTTTATCTCAGCTTGTTCCGCTCGGCTTGTATGGCGGAATACGTATCAAACGAATCTCCAGTCACCCCTTTTTGGATTTCCCGATAGATCGTTGCAATATGGAAGCCTGTTTTTTCTGCAATTTCCTTGGGAGTACATCCTTCACGAATGTATTCTTCGATTTGTTTCCGATCTTTAAACCTTAAATGTCTCAAAAGAAACCTCTTTCAATTCTTTCTCATAATGACCATGACCGATACGTTCAACATCCTTCTCGAAGTCTTCCTGTTTATATCTTCGGTACTTTTTGGATAGCAGCTTTCGACGGCATTCGTAATACTCCGCAGGTCGAACATACCCGGCTTTTTTATCCGACTCTTTGATAGACTGTACTGTCATGAGTGCGTATTTATCGGCTACCTTGTATGTCTTTTTTCTTTTTCTCTTGAAAAACATGGTTTGACCTCCTCTATTTATGGATTGAAGGGCACGCTTTAATTCTTTGCCGTAAACAGAGTCGATAAATTCTTCATCGTCCATGCTAACGGTATAAAGCTCCAGGTTATCCAGATCTTTACGGGGATTGATTGTAAAAATACGTTTTGCACGTCCTTGCTTGACAATCTCCGGATCGCCTTCGAAGAAAAAGGATTTGGTTGTGTAGAGTACACCGACATTCGTGAGGTACCATTTTATATATAAATCGGACAAATGATTATTAAGATAGTCTTCCAATAGACCCATCTGGATTAGATCATCTCGGATTTTTTTATAACATGACAAAAATTTTGCATGGTCCTTTATGACAGGATCGATAAACGTAAACCATACAGATTCGCACTCTTCCTTAAATGGTTCTATGCAAGCAAATGTGAGCGTGCAATAATCATTAAGTCTATCTACGATCTCCTCGTAGCTATATACATCTAAGGAATCAATGCCGTAGGCTTGTATCAGATCTATGACATCCGCTCCGGTTAGCCATCCGTCCGGATCTGCTTTGTTACAAAAAACTTTATAAAAGATTTTCTCGTTCAGCTTCTGAAGAACCATTATTTTCCCCTTCCGAAAAACGATTAAAACGGTAACGTTTAGAAAGTACAGATTTCATCTTTTTCGTTGATATATCGATCTCCAAATTGATGTGCAACATCTACGCCGCTAAAGACGATCTGCAAGGGATGCAGCCCTGCTTTTTTCTTGCCTTCTGTGAAGTCTGCATATTTACGGCGAGTGCCGAAGTTATCATTTTCAACGATGATATCTCCACGCTCGTCTCCAAAATTGATGATTACAGCCTTGACATGTCGGTTAACGTCCATATGGTTTTCAGTGATACCAAAGACCGATTTGTAAATATTAGTTGAAATGTCTGCTTTCACGATCTGATCCATCCCTTCATTTTAAAGTCCAGTTATCACGTCGAAATGCCGCTACAGTCGGTGTTTCCTGGCTCCACCCTTCTTTTGTAGATCTATACGGAAATGCCGGTACATAATCACCGTTATAGTCTTTCTTTATGCCACGTGTGATCTTTCCATCTTTTACGAACACATCAAAGCCTTTGACTATATGCCAACCATTTTTTACCATGTTTCGTTAACCTCTAAATCTAAATAAAATAGTGTTGCGAGATCATCCTGCTTTTTCATGGCAATAGCCTCACTCATGGCAGCCAATGGAAAGAATGATCCCTCCATTGGCATTGCTTTACTCTTCGACCTCACCGAAAATATCTTCGTATTCGTCACCATCCAGATGCTTCTCAGCCCATTCCTTTGCTTCGCCCTCGGAAAGTGGGATGATCTCGTTACCGCCGGAGGTTTCGTTATCGTAGCTTTCAGCATAGCTGCTCATTGGTCCTCCTTCACCCTGAAGGAAAAATTCTCCGGTCTTTTTACGGAACAGTCTTTCTTCAGCACGCTGGAAATCGCCATAGTTATATCCGTTACTCCAATAGCCGACACACTCTGCGGTGTCCGTATCATACTTCTTACCATTAATAATTTTCTTCATGGCTACCACCTTTCTTGGTAAAAAAAATAGTGTTGCGAGATCATCTCGCAACACTATAATTAGGGGGAAAGAATTGCGAGTGGAGATTTATCATCTCCTTTCGCAATTTATTTTAGAACACACCCACGAATTGCATGCAATTTTCTCGCATATATGACAATCTTCTTCTGAAGCGACATGATCTGCCGTTATGTGTTACAATGTAAAAAGAAATTGCTGTATCAGAAAACGCTTTAACGCATTAACTACTTTAGAAATGATCGGACCACACAATTACCATGGTAAAAGAAAATATCTTACGGGAATTTCAAAAAAATAAAGGAAAAGTAATCTCCGGTCAGGAGCTTGCCAAGCGGTATGCCGTATCGCGGAATGCTGTCTGGAAGGCGGTTCAGACCCTGAGAAAGGAAGGATACCCGATCCTCTCTGACGGCAAAAAAGGATATTACCTGGATGCCGCTTCCGACCTGGTGACGGCAGATGGCATTATGGCATGGTTTCCGAAGGACATGTTCCGATCTGATGGATCCTGCCGTGTGCGGATCCTTCTGTACCCGGAGATTGATTCCACCAATCTGGAAGCGCGACGCATGCTTGCAGATGGCTTTTCCGGCGCAGCACTTCTGATCGCAGACCTTCAGACAAAAGGCCGTGGGCACAACGGTTCCAGCTTTTACTCACCCGCTGCCACAGGCCTGTACATGACTCTGATTCTGCCCGTAAGTCTCAGCGCCTCACAGCTGCCGCTGGTCAGCCGGGCTGCTGCTGCCGCTGCTGTGGAAGCAGTCCGGGAGCTGACTGATATCGTCCTGTCGATCCGGAAGGTAAATGATCTCTATGCGGGCCTCCACAAGGTCGGGGGAATTCTCTGTGAGGCCGCCACCGATGATCTGGAATCCGGACAGATTCAGACCGTCTGTATCGGAATCGGTATAAATCTCACCACCTCCGCCTTTCCGGAAAATACGCCGGACCATCCCGCTTCTCTTGGTGGAGGCTGTTCCCGCAGTCAGCTGGCAGCCTGCATCACCGCAAAATTAATGCACACAGATTTTGCGCATCCTGATGCTTTTCTGCAGATATACCATTTACGCTACATCGCTGATGACTGAATGCATACCACTCTATATGTGTATGATGATATCAGGGGCAAAAGATGTATGCCTTCCATAATTTCCCAAGAGGAAAAGAAACAGGCAGTGATTTCACAATTCAGGCAATAACCGCGAAATCTCTGCCTGCATTTCTATTAAAGCTGCTCTTTATATCAGATTTCAACCTTGCTTTCCAGTGTGAAGGAAAATGCCACGCCATTTTCATAATTGGTCGCCCAGCACTTCTGCTGATGAGCGTCCATGATCGCTTTTACGATAGACAGGCCGATACCGCTGCCACCATAAGCCCTGGTTCTTGCCTTATCCACCTTGTAGAACTTATCCCAGATCTTATCCAGAGACGCAGCAGGAATCGGCTGCCCGCTGTTAAAGACAGTCGTTGTTACGATACCGTCTTTTTCCGTGATAGTTATCTCTATCCGGTCATCACCCTCCAGATGGTTCAGTGCATTTGTCAGATAATTGGTGACGACCTCTTCAATCTTGAATTCATCACCCCACACATAAACCGGAGGTTTTACGTTAAAGATGATTTTTGCTTTTTTCTGTTCGATCATCAGCTGTTCATGGGCGATGACACCACGGACCAGCTCCACAAGATCGAATCTTTCCATGCTGATCTGATCGTTGCCGTTTTCGAGCTGGTTCAATGTCAGGAGCTGACGCACCATGTGATTCATCTTCTTGGACTCATCGATGATGACGTCACAGTAGAAATCCCGGCTCTCCGGGTCATCGTTGACATTGTCCTTCAGACCCTCCGCATAACCCTGAATCAATGCAATCGGTGTCTTCAGCTCATGGGATACATTGCCAAGGAACTCTTTACGCATCGCATCTATCTGAATTTTCTCCGCAATGTCCTTTTCCAGCTTTGCATTGGCACTCTTCAGGTCACTGACCGCTGTTTCCAGCTTGTCAGACATCACATTGAAGTTCTTACCCAGCTCTCCGATTTCATCCTCCCCACCGCTTGTATAGTGGGCGTCAAAGTCAAGGTTGGCCATACGCTTGGAGAGATCATTCAGCTCCAGGACAGGCTCTACGATCCGCTTTGTGACAAGCCAGATACTGATCGCTCCGATAATGATCGCGAGAAATCCAAGATAGAGATAAAATCTGACCGAAATCTGTGCAGCCTCGGAAATACTCTGGGCCGGAGTCAGCACCAGATAATAATCTCCATTGCTCAGCGTGCCATACAGCTCCAGATATTCGATATCCGCAAAGCGATCCTGAATCCGGATAATGGAGAAATTATCCGTCTTCTTCACCTCCGCATAATTACCCTCTTCCTTTCCCATAATGACACCGAAAAGACGCCCCGACATATTGTCGGAATTCTGGGAATTGGTGTCCAGGACACGGGATATATTGGGGTCTGTGATCCCATAAGTCAGATTGTTGATATTTGCAAAACGCTGAAAGGAATCTGTCATTGAATCACTGTTTGCCGCGTTTGCCATGTTATAGCTGTCGACCAGCTTGTCCACCTTCACATGCAGGTAGTAGCTGTCGACAAAAAAGTATTCAAAAACACCAATCATCGCAATAAAAACAGCCATGATCAGTATAAAAGTCAGCGCAATCCGCTTGCGCAGTGATTTTTTCATAATCCTTGTTCAGAGTACATAATCCAATTCTGAAGATCAGGAAGCGTCATCCACTTCAAATTTGTACCCCATCCCCCATATCGTTTTAATATAGTTTCCTTTACTTCCCATCTTGCTTCTGAGCTTTTTTACATGTGTATCAATGGTCCTGGCATCTCCGAAGTAATCATAATTCCACACGTTATTCAGAATCTTTTCCCGGGAAAGCGCAATGCCCTGGTTCTCCAGGAAATAGGTCAAGAGCTCAAATTCCTTAAAGCTGAGCTCGATCGGCTGTCCATCTACAGAAGCCTGATGGGCCGATTTATTGATTTCAATGCCTCCGGCCTCAAGGATATCATCCTGATTCATCTGATTCGTTCTTCGGAGAATTGCCTCGACCCGGGCAACCAGTATCTTGGGACTGAAGGGCTTGGAAATATACTCATCCACGCCGAGGTCAAATCCCAACAGCTCGTCACGCTCATCTCCTCTGGCTGTCAGCATAATAATCGGAACCTTTGACTCCTTGCGGATTTCACGGCATACCTGCCATCCATCCATCTTCGGCATCATGACATCCAGAAGGATCAGAGCGATGTCCTTGTCCTCATAAAATTTATTCAGTGCCTCCTCACCGTCAGCCGCTTCAATGACGTTAAAATTATCCTTCACCAGGAAATCTCTGACAAGCTTTCTCATTCTCGCTTCATCATCGACAACCATGACCTTTAATTTATCCATATGCAAGCACTCCCTGCTGAAATTTCAGCTGCGTATTTTAAAAAACGGCATCTGTAATTTATTTTACTGTGATTTTATTACTATGATTTTATTACTATGATTTCCCTATGTGTACTTTATTGATCTGTCACTAAATCCATCATTGGTTATTATAGAAATTCTTTGTGTAGGAAATGTGACCAACACGACTTCTCTGTTTCCAGGGATCGGCAATCACCAGGTAAACCACACGTTACGATTCTGCATGATCATGATCAATAAAGAAAACCTGCTGAAAACAGAAATCTTATTGATAACCTTCAGGGCAGACGTATGGCCCGGGACAAGAAGCCCCGGGCCACAACTGATCATCACAGATACTCTCTTATCATACTTAATTACGACAGACAGCCCTCTTAGTCCTGCAGAATCGGCTCCCCCTTGCTGAAGTAGGTGAAGGTACCGGTAGCAAGTACGGTACTCTCATCAGGCCCGTACAGGGTGATACGATAAACGCCCAGTGTCCTTCCGTGCTTGATCATTTCCGCCTCGCCGTAGACCTTGTCTATACCCTTTGCAGGACGGATAAAATGCAGATCTCCTGACACAGTCGGCGTGATATATCCGAATGTTGCGGAAGCATTGCCGCCCACCGTATCCGCCAGAGAATACAGACACCCGCCATGTACTGTCCCAAGAGGGTTCAGGAACTCCGGTCTGACCGGCATAACCGCCTTTGCGTAGCCCTCCCGGAAATCAAGAATCTCAATTCCCAGAAGACGTCCGAAGCTGTTATGCTGCTGCCGGTACTCCATGCACCGGATCATCTGCTCCCTGCTGAATGTCTGTGTATCACTCTTCATTGTGATCCTTGTGGCCCGAAACCATGGTATGTCCTGTCACAATAGCGCCAAAAATGCTGATTACCATCAGACAAGCCCAGAAATTATGCCACTTCAACAGATTCTTCATACTGTATGCCTCCATATCATGTGATTTAAAGGTCTTCTGCCTGCACACCTTCCTCACCAAAGCAACAGAAAAAACAATCCCCGGATATTCTCTTAAGAGAGTTCCAGGGAATCATCATTGGACTGGACCAGGCGGGAATCGAACCCGCGTCCGAAAACCTATCCATCCGGCTTCTTCCATCACAGTCAGTCTATTGACATTCCCTCTGCCATGCGCCGCCTGACAGGCTCATGGTTTCAGTAGCTTCATAGAATCAACTGTACCGCAAAGCTTTGGCACAGCAGTTCCCCGTCTTGGATAATGCCGGAACAGAAAGGCACGGGAACCGTCCCACCCGACAGCTGCTTTTAATTAAGCAGCAAGCGCGTAACTATCGTTATCAGCGTTTAATTTTATTTGTCATGTTTTTACGTGGTCACGGCTTCCACGGATGGCTTCCCAGACTTCAAAATCCCCGTCGAAACCAGTACTAGCCCTGATATATATCGCACGGCTTTTTCAAAATCCGTAACTCAAAAATAACACAGAAATTTTCCTGTGTCAACAAAGCAGGCATCAGAGAATATGTTGCTGTTCAGAGGTGTGTCAGGAGGGTACTTCTCATTTGTCTGTTTCCGTTCGTAAACGGACAGTATGCTGGTTTTATGCTTATTTTTTGTTGCTGCGAAACTCGTCGGGCAAAAACCGCCCTCCTCAAACATTCTCGCGATCAACTTTATTGGCAATTTAGCATAAAACCAGCTAACTGTCCGTAGTACTCACTCCAAAGGCCTGCATGAGAAGTACCCTCCTGACACACCAAAGAACCGTAATGTCAGAGATTCCGGATCTTGAACTCCCGCTCCGTCTCTCTTCTCATGTCCTTCTTTGCTATATCCGCCCGCTTGTCATAGAGCTTCTTGCCTCGTGCGAGCCCGATCTCAACCTTGATTCTCGAGTCCCTGAAATACACCTGCAGAGGAACAATGGTAAATCCCTTCTGGGCAGATTTCTGCTGCAGCTTCAGGATCTCGTTTTTATGCATCAGGAGTTTCTTTACCCGCAACGGGTCCCGGTTGAAGATATTGCCCTTTTCATAGGGACTGATATGCATGCCATAAATGAAGATCTCACCGTCTTTGATGCCGATATAGGATTCCTTGATCGAGCACTTGCCCATGCGGCAGGACTTCACTTCAGTTCCGTGCAGCTCTATTCCGCATTCGTACTTTTCATCTATAAAATAATCATGGTATGCCTTCTTGTTATTGGCTACCAGCTTCGTTCCCTTCTCTTTTGCCATCTCTGCTTTCTTCCTCAGCTTCCCCGACTATTTCAAAATCTATCTGGCGCATCCTCACATCTGCCCGGACCGCCTTTACCCGGAGTGTCTGCCCGATCTCAAAGGTCCTGCCCTTCGATCTGCCGGTCAGAGTCATACTCTTCTCATCAAATACGTAGTAATCGCCCTTCAGAGTAGATACATGCACCAGCCCTTCTATCGTATCCGGACGCTGTACATAAATTCCCCAGCCGGTCACACCGGTGATCTGCGATTCAGTAACTTCTCCGAGATGCCCGCTGATATAGCGGGCCATCTCGATCTTATTGGTCTCACGCTCAACTTCAACGGAACGGCGCTCCAGGGCAGAGGATTTCCAGGCCACATCCTCCATGATCCGCTCGTACCAGGATATTTTTCTCTCAGACAGATTTCCGTGCAGATCATCCTTGATGATCCGATGAATCTGCAGATCCGGATAGCGTCGGATCGGTGAGGTAAAGTGACAGTAATACCTTGAGGCCAGACCGAAATGTCCGCCGTTCTCCGGCGTATACCTTGCCTGCTGCATGGAACGGAGCAGCATGGAGCTCACCATGGACTCCTTTCCCGTTCCTTCTACATTGCTGATGATTTTCTGCACTTCCCGCGGAGAAATATGCTGTCCGGCCTTTTCTGCAGAAATCCCCATGGCGTGCACCAGCTTCAATGTGTTTTCTATCTTCTCATCATCGGGACTCTCATGCGTTCTGAACAAAAACGGAACCTGCTTGTCAAAGTAGGTTTTTGCAACCACTTCATTTGCTGTCAGCATAAACTGCTCAATCAATTTCGTTGCAGGTGTAGGATATGCCGGATATACCCGCACCGGATTTCCCTTCTCATCCAGTTTGATTTTCGTTTCAGGAAACGTAAAATCAATCATGCCGCGGTCATGGCGCTGCTGCTCAAGCTTCCGGGCAAGATCACGCATATCAAAGAGCATCGGCAGCACATCTGCATACTTTTCCCGAAGTTCCGCCAGATCCTGACGGTTTCCTGCAAAAATGCGGTCCACCTCGGAGTAGGTCATGCGATGGGAACTGCAGATCACCGATTCTGCAATCCGGCTCTTTCTGATATTCCCCTCCCGGTCCATCTTCACAATACAGGACAGAGTAAGCCGGTCCTCGCCTTCATTCAGCGAGCAGAGCCCGTTCGAAAGCTTCTCAGGAAGCATTGGGATCACCCGGTCCGCCAGATAAACAGAGGTGCCGCGCTTTAAAGCCTCCTTGTCAAGAGCACTTCCGGCCGCCACATAATTCGTGACATCTGCAATATGCACCCCAAGGATATATCCGGACCCATCCCTCTCCAGGGAAACGGCATCATCAAAATCTCTGGAATCATCTCCGTCAATCGTGATGATCAGCTTATTCCGAAGATCCAGTCTTCCGGCTAAGTCGCCTGACTGCAGTGCAGCGGGAAATCTGTCCGCCTGCTCCAGCACCTTTGCCGGGAACTCCATCGGCACACCATACTCCAGCACAACCTCCGTCAGCGCAGATGCCGGATCCCCGGGATCCAGCCTGTGTATTGCAGCACGAATAGCCTTGTCTTCATTCTGCCGTGTATGTCTCCCCGCATTTTCCCGCGGTATTCCCAAAGCCGGGGCTCTCCTCCGGCTTCCACTATCTTTCCCTGTTCCCTCCTCCGGTTCCGCCTCTGCACCTGGCATAACCTTTTCGAAGCGGCCCTCTTTGTCCTTCCGGATTTTATGTTCCGCCACAAGAGAATCCAGCACCTCGAGCATGTCCTTTACCCTCGCCTTGGGCACATCCAGAAGAAATGCAATGTCCCTGGCCCGCATTGGCCTGTAATTCTTGGACCGGATCAGGTCCAGAAGCAGCTTCTGCTCCTTCTTTCGTTTCGCCAGCTTCTGGCCTGGCCTGTGATACCCTGTTTTTTGATGACCCGCTAAGGAACCTTTGCCACTGTTCCCCGGGCGATTTTCTTTTTTATATTGTTTCATCATACATTGACTCCATCTGTCTGCTCAACAGATATAGGCTTCTTCCAGCTATTTTCAGAATTCTCCTGCTTTTACAGGATCAAAATTCCCAGGCATATACAGTAAAAAAGCTGCTGCATAGATCTGCAACAGCCTCACCCTCGTCCTATTTATCAAAACTTCATATTCAGCACAACTGCAAGTCCGACAAAGATCACCGCCATGATCCGCGTAAGACGGATCAGGTTGCCTTCCTTGGAACGACCCTTATTCTTGCTCCAGTATGTATCTGAAGTGGTTGACATACCTGCGATTGCGCCAAGACCTCTGTCCTTGCCCTGCTGCATAAGAACCACAACGATCAGCGCTACAGAATCTATTGCAAATAAAACGGTTAATACAGTACGTAAAATAACCAAAATAAAATCCTCCTGTGAAGAACCGGAAAAACTCACAAGCATGATAATAACACAGCAAACCAGTGAAATCAATATGGTTTTTTCGAATCTATCTACATCAAAATCTGATTACCATTCAATAGCCTGCAGGATAGACACAAACATGAAGCAGGGCATTTCAAGCCTGCTCAAGATTTTCCAGAATGATGGTAAAGGGTCCGTCATTTACAAGGGATACCTTCATATCCGCCCCGAAAATTCCGGTCTGTACAACAGGTACCTGCTCTCTTGCCTTCCGGATCAGATATTCATACAATGCATTTGCCTTTTCCGGATGACCGGCTTCGATGAAGCTCGGCCGGTTGCCCTTCCGGCAGTTTGCATACAGGGTAAACTGGGATACGAGCAGAAGCTCGCCGTTCACATCACGAAGCGAGAGGTTTGTCTTGCCTTCGGCGTCCTCAAAGATGCGTAGTCCGATCAGCTTTTTCAGATAGCGGTCTGCGATCTCCTCTGTGTCATTCTCACCCACGCCGATCAGCACCAGAAAGCCCTTGCCGATCTCTCCGACGGTCTTTCCATCTACGACAACCTTTGCCTCTGTTACACGCTGTATCACAAATTTCATCCGGTCTGCTCCATTTCAACGTTGTATCGTAATACTATAATACGCTTTCAGTATCCTGTTTTTTCCGAAACACCCGGCCCTCATCAAAGTATCTTATCATCCGGAGTGTCAGCCATACAAGGTGGCTCGCTCTCCAGGATAAACGTCCTGCAGGAGCAGCCCATCAGATTACCCGTGCCATCAAAGTACTTTCGAGAGGAAATCCTGCAGTCTTCCTGTCTTCGGATGGTTGAAGATCTCATCCGGAGTTCCCTGCTCCATGATGATACCGTCTGCAACGAACATTACCCGGTCAGCGACCTCTCTGGCGAAGCCCATCTCGTGGGTTACAACTGCCATGGTCATACCCTCATCCGCCAGCTCCTTCATAACAGTCAGAACCTCACCGACCATCTCCGGGTCCAGCGCGGAAGTCGGCTCATCAAAGAGCATCACCTTCGGATGCATGGCAAGTGCACGCACGATGGCGATCCTCTGCTTCTGGCCTCCTGACAGGCTGGATGGATAGGAATCCGCCTTATCCAGCAGCCCTACTCTGGTAAGAAGCTTTTCTGCCTCCGCGTCCGCTTCCGCCTGGTTCATACGACCCGTGCGGACCGGTGCCAGTGTGATATTCCGGCGGACGGTTTTGTTCGGAAACAGGTTGAAATGCTGAAATACCATACCCATCTGCTGGCGCATCTGGTTGATATCCGTCTTTTCTGAAGTGATGTCGGTTCCATCAAAGATAATCTTTCCGGAAGTCGGGATCTCCAGAAGATTCAGGCAGCGAAGAAAGGTGGACTTTCCGGAACCGGACGGCCCGATGATCACGACCTTCTCTCCCTCTGAAATGTGGTCCGTTATATCATTCAATACAAGGTTGTCACCGAATTTTTTTACAAGGTGTTCGACCTGAATCAGTGCTTTATCGTCTGTCACTTTTACGAAGCCTCCTTTCGAGGATTCCCAGAAGCCATGTCAGAATCATAACGACTACAAGATACATAATGGCAATACCGATAAACGGCATGAATGCCTGATATGTCTTGGCCTGGATCTGCATGGCAACCTTCGTCAGATCGGTAAGTCCGATAACCGTTACAAGGGAAGTGTCCTTAAACAGTGTGATCAGCTCATTGCCCAGTGCCGGCAGAATGTTCTTGATGGCCTGGGGAATGATAATATCCTTCATAACCGTTGTATAACCCATGCCCAGTGAACGTCCGGCTTCCATCTGACCGGGATCAATAGACATGATACCGCTACGGATAATCTCTGATACGTAGGCGCCCGAATTGATGCCGAGTGCCAGAATCGCAACGCCCACCAGATTTCTGCTGGATGCGAAAATGACAAAGCCCATGATCAGAAGCTGTACCATCATAGGTGTTCCGCGGATTACGGTTGTATAAATCTCACAGATGACATTGAGAACCTTCAGACCTCCGCTGACCTTTCCGGTCTTCTGCTGATCATGCGACGTACGCACAACGGCCACCAGAATACCAAGTACAATACCGATTGCAAGTGCACCCAGCGTAACAATAAAAGAGACCCGTAACCCATCCAGATAGCGTTTCCATCGATCCGCTTCGATAAAGCTCTGATAGAACTGACTGCCCAGATCGGAAAAAAATTGAGACACGATTTTCCCCTCCTGACTGTTGTTTAAGCATGCGTTAAAAAGAACAACGCATAATTATTCATAGTGTACTAAAAAAAACAGGATGGTGCAAGACCATCCTGTCATATTCTCTCTTGTTTATCCGGATTTACTTCTTAAACATGTATGCAGATATTCATGCTGCATGCAATCAGCTCTTTCAGCCTGCAGAGCTTGCTGTGCTGGTGCCCGCAGAAGAGGAAGAAGCGCTTACATTCTCTGAGGAGGAGTCTGCATTGATGTATTTGTCAATAATGGACTGTACGGTTCCATCCGCAATAAGCTTCTTCAGAATGGTATTGATCGCATCCTTAAGCGCTGTATTGTCCTTGCTGACACCGATTGCATAATCCTCGGTCACATAATCGGTATTCAGGATCTTCAGACCCTTGTTCTCTGCAACGAATGCTTTTGCAGGCTCATTGTCGATGATAACCGCATCAACCTTGCCGCCGAGCAATGCCTGAATGGCCATCGCACCGTTTGTATATGCAACTACATGGTCCTCACCGAAACCACCATCTGACGGATCTGCAGATGCATAGATATAACCGGTTGTACCCTCCTGGCAGCCGATCATCTTGTCGTTGGAAAGATCATCTACAGATTTGATATCGGAATCCTCAGGAACAATAACGGACTGAACGCCGGTCGCATAGGTATCTGTGAAGTCAACGTTCTTCTTTCTCTCATCAGATACAGTAATGCCTGCCATGGCGATATCTTCCTTGCCACTCTGTACAGAGGTGATAACAGAGGAGAAATCCATGTCATCAACAACCAGCTTCAGGCCAAGCTCCTTTGCGATCTCTGTAGCAATATCAACGTCAATACCGGTATATCCGCCGTTGTCGTCTGTCATCTCATATGGAGGAAACGCTGCGTTGGTAGCCATGTGAAGCTCACCATCCGTTACAGTCTTGATGTTGCTGAAGTCGGATGTGCTGGCTGCTGCAGCAGATTCTGAGGTGCCGGATGCTGAGGAAGCTGCTGTTGCAGAGGATGCAGATGTCGCACTGTCAACGGGCTTTGACGTCGCAGTGGATCCGCATGCCGCCATGGACAGGGCCATTCCGGCGGTAAGTAAAAGAGCAATTGTTTTTTTCATATTTCTTCTTCCTTTCCTGCGAAAATTTATGTAAGCAAGATCAATAACGCAAGAAATTATAGCCTCAACACAAATCCTTGTCAACTTACAATACATATGACAGGCATGCTTCATCAGCATGCCTTCTCATGACGGATGAAATTGTAAAGCTGAAATTTTACTGGTTTTGTGCCTGGACACAGGCGTATCTCATGCTTCTGTTATTCTGTATCCTGGTTTTCGCACCGCGATTACTTCCTGATCAGCAGGGACTGGCCGGTCATTTCCGCCGGCTTCTCCATACCCATCATCTCGATCATCGTCGGGACGATATCGCAGAGCGCGCCGCCCTCACGAAGTGTGTACGCAGGATCATAATTCACAAGCAGGAACGGAACCGGATTGGTAGTGTGTGCGGTCCAGGGCTCTCCTGTCTTCGGGTCCACCATCACCTCGGCATTTCCGTGGTCAGCAGTGATGAACATCTGACCATCGACTTCCTTCAGGGCTTCAATGGCTCTTCCCATGCATGCGTCAACTGCCTCAATGGCCTTGATCGCGGCTGACTCTACACCGGTATGGCCAACCATGTCCGGATTTGCAAAGTTGATGATGATGACATCATACTTTCCGGAACGGATCGCCTCGCAGAGGGTATCGCAGACCTTCGGTGCACTCATCTCCGGCTGGAGATCATAGGTGGCAACCTTTGGGGAAGGAATCAGGAAACGGTCCTCTCCCTCATTGGGCTCCTCAACGCCGCCGTTGAAGAAGAAGGTGACATGTGCATACTTCTCTGTCTCGGCGATTCTGGCCTGCTTCATGCCCTTCTTTGCCAGCCACTCACCAAAGGTGTTGGTCAGAAGTTCCTTCTTGAAGGCAATATACTTGTTCGGAATGGTCTCATCGTAATCCTTGAAGCAGACATAGGTGAGATTTTCGATTCTCTTTCTTGCAAAACCCGTGAATTCCGGATCGCAGAAGGCTCTTGTAATCTCACGGGCACGGTCCGGGCGGAAGTTGAAGAAGATCACGCTGTCTCCCTCTTTCACCGTTGCAACCGGGGTTCCATCCGCATTCTTCATGACGGTCGGAATGACGAACTCATCTGTGACATCGTTATCATAGGATGCCTGCAGGGCCTTCAGAGGATCTGTGCCTCCGTCAACGCCTTCTCCCTTTGTGAGAGCATCATATGCTTTCTCCACACGGTCCCAGTTCGTGTCACGGTCCATAGCATAGTAGCGGCCGGAGATCACACCGATACGTCCGACACCGATTTCCTTCATCTTGTCCATCAGCGCTCCGACGTACTCAATACCGGAGGTCGGCGGTGTATCACGGCCATCCAGGAAGCAGTGTACATAAACGCGGTCAAAATTCTCCTGTTTGCACAGGCGCAGAAGCGCGTACAGGTGTGTGATATGGCTGTGTACGCCGCCATCAGAAAGCAGTCCCCACAGATGGAGGTCTCCGTTGTTCTTCTTTGCGTTGTTGATCGCCAGCAGAAGCTCTTCGTTTCTGAAGAAGTCACCATCGTCGATCGCCTTTGTAATTCTGGTCAGATCCTGATATACAATACGGCCTGCACCCATATTCATATGTCCGACCTCAGAGTTTCCCATCTGTCCATCCGGAAGGCCTACATAGTGTCCGCTGGCCTGTCCCTGTACATAAGGGCACTGACTCTTGAGCTGATCCATCACCGGGGTCTTCGCTTCACAGATCGCGTTGTGCTCGCAGACCGGATTCTCGCCGTAACCATCAAGGATCATAAGAACGGTAGGTTTCTTTGCCATAATATCGTTTCTCCTTATTATTGATACCCGTATAGAAGGGTAATACTACATGTTTAACGCCATTATCTTACTAATCCTGCTATAAAAATACAAGAAGATATTTGCTTTTTCACGGCGGATATTTGCTTTTTGCAGGAATTGTTATCACCGTGCCGATATGCTATACTGCATTTACGGCGCAAATACCCGGAATTTCCTGTAGATACGCAGCTGTGAATGCATAAGAAAATTACGAAACACCAAAGATGTATTTTATTGCAGGATTATTCTGGGGTCAGCGATATACTGTTTTTACCTTATATTCGGGGGATTTTCCATGATAGAATCCGGAACGACTTTATATAAACTGATCATTCTGTATATGCTGGGAAAGGTGACATTTCCGCTTACAAACGCCCAGATGTCCGATCTGATTCTCAGCAAGAAGTACACCTCCTATTTTCATCTGCAGGAGGTTTTGTCGGAGATGACCGAAACAGGTCTTCTCGAAACCGAAACGACCAATCATACGACATATTACAGAATGACTGACCAGGGCAGGCAGACGCTGGAATATTTCCAGAATGAGATTCCGCCGGAGATCCGCAGAGAGATCTCCAACTATCTGGTCCTGCACTCCTATGAGATGCGCAACGAATCCTCTACGATGGCGGATTACTTCCGTAACGCCAACCAGGACTATACGGTAAACTGCATCGTAAAAGAGGGTAAGCAGACCCTGATTGAACTGAAGTTTACGGTTCCGACAGAGGAGGCGGCACGCACCCTGTCCGAGAACTGGAAGAAAAAGAGCCAGGAGACATACGCGGCAATCATGAAGATCCTCATGTAAAAGGACAGAGGGTCTTTGTCTTATGATGTAAACTTGGTTACAGATTTTTATCCCGTCCTATTTTCGAAAAATATGCACGTATTTTTTCTTCATATCCGTTCTCTGTGGGATGATAAAAGACTGCATCCCTGATCTCGTCGGGCAGATACTGCTGCTCCACATAGTGGTTCGGATAATCATGGGCATATTTGTATCCGATTCCATGCCCGAGCTGCTCGTGACCGCTGTAATGAGCGTCCTGCAGATGTACCGGCACAGAGGTTTTCCGGTTCCGGACCGATTCCATGGCCGCAAAAACCGCCTCCGTGCAGGCGTTGCTCTTCGGGGCGCCCGCCACGTAAATTGCCGCCTGGGCAAGGATCAGCTGCGATTCCGGCATTCCAACCCTCTCAACCTCCTGCGCTGCAGAAGCCGCGACCACCATCGCCATCGGGTCCGCATTTCCCACATCCTCTGAGGCACAGATCATGATTCTGCGCGCAATGAATTTGACATCTTCTCCTGCATAGAGCATTTTTGCCAGATAATATACTGCTGCATCAGGGTCGGACCCGCGCATACTCTTGATAAAGGCGGAAATGGTATCATAATGCTGATCTCCCGTCTTGTCGTAGCGCACGATTCTCTTCTGAATACACTCAGAGGCGGTATCCAGATCAATATGAATCCTCCCATCCTCCGGCGAGGGCTCCGTCGTCATAATGCCAAGCTCCAGGGCATTGAGGGCTTCTCTTGCATCTCCTCCGGCCATATCGGCAAGAAATGCACAGGCATCGGGCTCCAGAATGGCATGATAGCTGCCCATGCCCTTTACGGGATCTTCCACCGCCCGGCGCAGAAGCTCCATGATGTTTTCCTTCGACAGAGGCTTCAGCTCAAAGACAACCGAGCGCGAAATCAGAGCGGAATTCACCTCAAAGTAAGGATTTTCCGTCGTGGCGCCGATCAGAATCACTGTTCCATCCTCCACAAAGGGCAGAAGGTAATCCTGCTGTCCCTTATTGAAACGGTGGATCTCGTCAATAAAGAGAATCGTCTTCTTGCCATACATCCCACGCCGGTCCTGTGCCGCCTTTACGGCCGTTTCCATGTCCTTCTTCCCGGCAGTTGTAGCATTCAGACGAACAAATTCCGCACTGGTTGTGTTCGCGATGACATGCGCCAGCGTTGTCTTTCCCGTTCCCGGAGGGCCGTAAAAGATGACAGAGCGCAGCTTATCCGCCTTGATGGCACGGTAAAGCAGCTTGCCCTTCCCAATGATATGCTCCTGCCCCACCACCTCCTCAAGGGTAGTGGGCCGCATACGGGAGGCAAGGGGTGATTCCTTTTCCATATCCTTTTCCTTCATATATTCAAACAGATCCATTCCTACTCCTCATCTGTCTGCAGCACAAAGGTTGTGCCACTGCTGTAGACAACCTTCCCAAGACTCTGCAGACCCTCTGTGTTCAGATTCTGGTATTTTGCATATTCTTCACTGCCGACAAATATATAGGCAATATGGTACTTCTCAATCAATGCCTGGACAAGGCTCTCATCCTGCGAGGTATAAATCGTCTCAATATCCG
The DNA here is from genome assembly GCA_051879715.1 of Bilifractor sp. GTDB lineage: Bacteria > Bacillota > Clostridia > Lachnospirales > Lachnospiraceae > Bilifractor. The sequence goes on along the minus strand of JBJEMO010000162.1, from coordinate 21,973 downwards.
TCGCGCGCTGGTTCAGGTCGGCTGTATCTCCTCTCCACAGCCACTCATGCACATACCATCCCAGAACGGTTGGAAGACCGGTCATGGCAGATACCCTTCCGGCTGTACTGTAGCTGTCCCCATTTGCTTCGAGCACAACCGGCTGTCCCTGTACATTTTCATCCAGCCATTTCATAGCGTCTGCATCCGCAGAATAATCACCTGCAAGATAGGCAGTGGCATCCAGTCCCTGATATCCCTTTCTGTCAAAGATATTGCCCAGATATTGGGAAGCAGCGGTCGGGAAATATCCCAGGGTCAGTACAAGGAAGACCAGCAGTGCGATGCCGATCCCACGCACCAGTTTCCGGGCAGATGCAATCCCACAGGTTATTGTATAGGACAACATAATGCCAAAGAGGATAAAGGCCTGATAGGTCAGTTTGAACATGGTATTCGCGCGGGGATATCCGCTGGACGCATAAATATCCTTCACATACACAATTTCGGGGATCAGTACCAGTCCCGCCGCACACAGTCCCAGAATCAGTACGAAGCCGTCTGTCCGCATTGCAGAGCGGATATAGTCCGGCCATCTGTTTTCATCCGAAGGGGGTGTTCTGCCTGTATTATCATATGCTTTCCCGTCGGATGCCATCCCATTCCTTTGCTGATGCCTGAAACACAGAATGGTATGCACAAGCAGTATCAGAAAAACAGCAAAGGGAAATCCCCAAAGGATCAGAAGCTGGTACAGAGGCGTATGGGTCTGACAAAGGGCGACACCGCTCACCGGTGATGTAAACTGCATGCGGAACGGAAGGGCAAAAAGAAGCGAAACCGCCGTCAACTCAAGCGCCCTGAGAATCACTGCCACAATGCCTGCTCTCCACCTCCTGCCAAAGCGCAGGATTGCGCCATAGATCACGCAGAACAGGCAGACTGTATAGTAAATGACAAAATCCCAGAAATTCGTCCACTGGAACATCCCCACCAGTGCGCCCGCAGCCAGAAACCCGGGGTCAAGAAGGTACTGTGTCAAAGAATGGCATTCTGTCCTTCGCATCCTCTGTATCTGCGCATACAGCAGGACAACAACCGTGAGGACAAAAATGATGTTGCACATATGCGCGTGCACATCGCCGAGCACAAAGGAGTAAGCCGGAAATTCATGAATCGTACGGTCTGCGGTATTAACAGGGTTATATCCTATATATCTGGTGGAATCCGCAAACCAGTAGTAGCTGCGGTCATCCGGCATGGAAAGATGCAGGACCTTTCCGAAAATACCATATAATACAAAATGTCCATTTCCAGCAAGGGATACTGCCGCACCTCCAAGCAGACCGCCGGTCACGGCCCAGCGTGCAGCGTGGGCATGCTTCTGCAGCCTGTCCCGGACCATCTGGTACACAATGGAAAAGGGAAGCACAAAGCCAAAGGCAGAAAGCATGGCACGGTAGACATTATAGGCGTACTGCATCTTTACCCCAGCCATTTTGGCCAGATATACGCCGAAATACTGTCCGCCATAATAGTAATTGATGGGATCCGAAGCATGCCAGATGTCCACCGCCGGCAGGGAGGTACTGCGATACATCGCTGCCATAAAGCCGTAATCCATGAACTTCTCTGTCCCGCTTGCCTGCGGACGGAAGCCGATACAATAGGCCCAGAAGAGAAAAAATCCTAAAAACAGGATCTCCTCTGCCAGCAGCAGCTGAATGTGAAATTCTCTGTTGACCTGCCTTTTTTTCAGTCTGCGCCACAGCAGAATCTGACACAGCGCAATACAGGCCAGCGTTACCACTACTGACCAAAGTCCGGTAAAGGGCAGAATGCCGGCGCACCCGAGAACCCATACCCCATAGCCTCCGACCGCGATGCCGATCACCTTGGAAAAAAGCCAGCCTCCATCCCGGAAATCCGGCAGGAGAAATGACGCCAGGGGGAAGAAGCCCACACCGAGAATCAGTGTCAGCAGATACCACCGGAAGAAAGGGAAAAAGCTGTCTCCGAGCAAAATGCCGGCAGCCGCAAGCAGCAGAAAAAGCACGGCCAGTAAGCCAATCCCCACATTTCGACAGGATGGTCTTCCTGTACTCTGAACCGGCAGATTCTCTGCATATGGATTTTCTGTATTCCGAACCGGCAGATTCTCTGCACGTGGATTTTCTGTATGCCGGGCAGATGAAGTTTCTGTATTCTGAACAGATAGATTTCTGAGTCTGATACGCAATGAAATATTCCTCCACGATTTTTTCAAAGACAAAATCCGCAACCCCATGGTTCCAGGACAGCTCTGCCATTCTGAGGAAAAAACAAACCGCCCGGAAGCCTGAACATCCGGACGGTTCTATTGTTTTCAGCGATCCAGAAGACCGGGAGGATAGATGCCCTGGTCCGTCATACTCTGGAGCGCCGCCTTTACAACCGGCTTATCCTCCTTGTATGTGACGCCATACCACTTATCTGTCGTAGTCATGACCTTGACAACTGCCTTGTCCTCCTTGAGAAGGTCCTCTACAACAGAGGGAAGGAAATATTCTCCCTTCAAAGGATTTTCCTTCATGGTCTTATCTAGAAACGTCGGGAATCTGGAGAGAAGCTCCTGCATGATACTGTAATTGAAGCCCCACATATTCATGGATACGACTGTATCATCCGAAAGATGGGTCCATGTTCTCCCATCATCCTCTGTATATACAATTCCATCTGCATGCTTTTCTATATGGGTACGCTCCTGAATGCCGACCAGCTCATCCTGACCATTCACCTCGCAGATCCCGCGGGACACATAGCCATGCTCCGTCACAGTATTCTTCAGACGGTAGCCCACCATCGCGTAACGGTACTTTTTGTCATCCGCGTTTTTTGCCAGGTACTGATACATCTTCACAAATGCGTCTCTTCCATAATAATCATCCGCATTGATCACCGCGAAAGGTGAACCGTTAACCGCAAAAAAGCAGGACAGCACCGCATGTCCGGTACCCCAGGGCTTCACTCTTCCTTCCGGAACCTCATACCCGGCCGGAAGATCGTTCAGTCTCTGAAACGCATAGGATACCTTTACGCTCCTGCTGATCCTGTCTCCGATCCGCTCCTTGAAGATCTGCTTATTTTCCTCTTTGATGACGAAGATCACCTCACGGAATCCCGCCTGCACCGCATCATAAATGGAGTAATCGATGATCAGATGCCCGCGGTCATCCATGGGGTCCATCTGCTTTAATCCGCCATATCTGCTTCCCATGCCCGCTGCCATGATGACAAGGACAGGATGATTGTTATTTTCCATATCGCTACCTCGTTATATCGTAATATCAGTTATCTTCCTCTGTCAGGGTATAAACAGAACGCTTTCTCGCGTCCGCATCCGCTGCGAGATATTCATCATAGGTGGTAACCTTGTCAATCAGTGTTCCGTCATGCCGGAACTCCATGATACGGTTTGCCGTAGTCTGTACAAACTGATGGTCATGGCAGGTGAACATCAGAACACCCGGGAACTTGATCAGACCATTATTCAGCGCCTGAATGGACTCCATGTCCAGATGGTTGGTCGGCTGGTCCAGTACCAGGACATTCGCACCGGAGATCATCATCTTGGACAGCAGGCATCTGACCTTCTCACCTCCGGAGAGCACCCTGACCTTCTTGACACCATCATCGCCCGCAAAGAGCATTCTGCCCAGGAAGCCCCGGACATAGGTGGCATCCTTGATCTCTGAATACTGGGTCAGCCATTCCGCAATCGTCAGATCAGAATCAAACTCCTCTGTGTAATCCTTCGGGAAAAAGGCCTGGGAAGTGGTGACACCCCACTTGTAATATCCCTCATCGGCCGTCTCCGCGCCGGAAATAATCTTGAACAGCTCTGTTGCTGCCTGCTCATTGGAGCCTACAAAGGCCACCTTGTCCTCTCTGCGAAGTGTAAAGGAGACATTGTCCAGAACCTTCACGCCATCCACCGTCTTGCTGATGTTGTGAACCTCGAGCACCTCATTGCCGATCTCACGATTCGGACGGAAATCAATGTAGGGATACTTACGGCTGGAGGGCTTGATATCGTCAAGCTGAATCTTTTCCAGCGCCTTCTTTCTGGATGTAGCCTGCTTGGATTTCGATGCATTTGCTGCGAAACGGGAGATAAACTCCTGCAGTTCCTTGATCTTCTCTTCCTTCTTCTTGTTTGCCTCCTTCTTCTGCTGCATCAGCAGGTTGCTGGACTCAAACCAGAAGTCGTAGTTTCCGGCATAGAGCTGAATCTTGCCATAATCAATATCCGCAATATTGGTACATACCTTGTTCAGGAAGTAACGGTCATGGGATACAACGATCACCGTGTTCTCGAAATTGATCAGGAACTCCTCCAGCCAGTCAATCGCATCCAGGTCCAGATGGTTGGTCGGCTCATCGAGCAGAAGAATATCCGGATTTCCGAACAGCGCGCGGGCCAGAAGCACCTTAACCTTCTGCGGGCCCGGCAGTGTCCCCATCTGTGCATTATGAAGCTCTGTCTCAATACCCAGACCGTTCAGCAGCTGCTCCGCATCCGTCTCGGCATCCCAGCCGTTCATCTCTGCAAATTCAGCCTCCAGCTCACTGGCCTTGATACCATCCTCATCACTGAAATCCGGCTTCGCATAGAGTGCATCCTTTTCCTTCATGATTTCATAGAGGCGTGCGTTGCCCTGAATTACAGTATCAAGCACCGGCTGGTCATCATATTTGAAATGATCCTGCTCCAGAAAGGACAGTCTCTGTCCCGGCGTAATCGTAACATCGCCGTTTGTCGGCTCAAGCTGTCCGGAGAGAATCTTCAGAAAAGTGGACTTTCCGGCGCCGTTTGCACCGATCACACCATAGCAGTTCCCTTCTGTGAATTTGATATTCACGTTCTCGAACAGCGCTTTCTTTCCCACTCTCAATGTCACATTGTTGGCAGCAATCATATACAATTCCTTTCTTACTGATAGAAAACAGCGTCAACCGGTACACATGATACCTTATTTTATCCGGATACTCAACCTGTAATTATATTCTGTCGCACGAACCAAGCTGAATTGATGGATTTTCTATACCATGCGCCAAAGCAATAAACCGGAGTGAGCCGGTTACCCGTCAAGCGAGAAGAACCAGTCCAGACGGTTGCGCTTCTCTGCCAGCTCATTGTACTGCAGGCATTCATATTCCCATTCATAATTCAGATCCTCCTCGCTGCCATCTGTCCATGAATACCAGTTGCCATTTGCATCCTCGTACCCCAGATGATTCAGCGCAGGGATTTCTGTCATGAGATTCTTCAGATAATAATTGTAATCCGTCATCTTCAGTCCGGTCTGCTCCAGCAGAATGGTGCTCAGGTAATTGGTGCTCGTCACCACATTCTGTTCCTCCGGAATGTCGTAGTTCGCCCAGATGAAAAATGGCGTCGCATAATAGTGCTCCTGCTGCTCCAGGTCCAGAGAATCATAATTCGCACCGGATACATATTCTGTAAACGACTCAGGCATCGTCGGATAATGATCACCAAACATGATGATCAGTGTGGGCTCATCATAATTCTTGAAATATTCAATCAGATACTGCAGTGCATCATCACTGTATTTTTCCAGAGAGAGGAAGCGGTTGACCACGTCATTGTCATAGCCGTCAACCGAAATCACCTGGTCAACGTCATCCGCCGTATAGCCACCGTGGTTCTGCATGGTGATATCAAACAGGAAGAAGGAGTTGCCTGCTTCATTCTCCTGATTGACCAGCTTGACAATCTTCTTGTAATTGGACATATCACTGATGTGACTGTGAATGTACTGCACATCATCATCCTGCGTGAAGTCATCCTGGGTATAGAAGTTGTCGAACCCCAGCAGCCTGTATGCCGTCTCCCGGTTCCAGTTGCTTCCTTTATAGGGATGCATGGCGGCTGTCTTGTATCCCTGCGATTCCAGCGTAGATACGATCGAATACTGATCATGTGTAAAATAGCTCACATAGGGAACCATTGCCGGAAATCTCTTGACAGAATTTCCGGTCAGGAACTCATACTCTGTTTTCGCTGTTCCACCGCCTGTAATGCAGACCTGGGTATGACCCTTGATTGTATTTTCCTTCATGGAATCATAATAGGGCATCACAGGTTCATTGGTCTTCAGGTTTCCGATATAGCTGAAGTCTGCCCATGACTCATTCATGATGGCAATGATATTGACCGGCTTGACGTCTGTTGTGGTGTTTTCCTTCTGGTCCTTCGTGGAATCCTCTGCAATCTTTTCTGTCCTGCTGACCGAATACCCATCCGGAGGGGTTAAACGCATGTATTTTGCAACGCACAGGAAGCCGACCGTCGTTCCATATTCCGTATAGGTCTTGATCGGTGCAAAAAGATCTGTCAGGATGCCCATATTCCCGTTCCAGTTCGTATTTAAATAGAAGGAATACAGGAAAACCATAAACACCACTGCACCGCCGCGCATCAGAATCTTTCGGACAAGACCCTTGCGGAACAGAACGTAATTCCGCATATGCAGCAAAAGCCCCAGGATACAGAAATACATTACCAGGTCCACCACGATGCCTCTGGTCAGTGTATAGGTGTAAGAACCGGAGACTGTCGCAGCCGTTGAAATAGAGAAGAAATCAATCAGCTGGAGCGGTTCTCCACGGAAAAGGTATACGAAATAGAAAGCAATGCTGATAAAGGACCATATGGACAGGATCAGCATTAGTGCACGTTTCAGCGAATTGAACAGGAGAAACGCAATCAGACTGAAGATCAGGATGAATACGACGTTCAGGATCCTGTATTTCCACTCCATCGCCACGAATTCCGTATTGTTCACATATTCAATGATGAAAAAGCACCAGATGTCCACTGCCAGCATAATTGCAAAATGCCAGGGCCAGATCTGCAGCCTTGCCTGTCTGCCCTTCTGATCGACCTTGTCCAGCGGATGCAGCACAAATGTGCAGACCACCGCAGATGCAGCGACTGCCAGAAGCAGAAATACAAAAATAAGCGTTCCCTTCCGGGCTTCCACACTTACAGTACCAATCACAATACTGCGCTGCGTAAACAGGAAGATGATCACGCAGGCCCAATAAATGGGCCAGAAGATCTTATATCCCTTGGACCAGTTCCGACCCCGATTCTGAATTTCCATAATGTAAATACCAGCTTTCCACCTAATTCGTCCAAATAAAGTCCATCCAGCTTCTGCCCCATGTTACAAGGATCGATCCGGACTGTAAACAGGCAATGCAAAACACAGCATACGCCTCAAACCACTATCATCCTGTCACAGCAAGCACAGCCGCAGCTGCACATTATCTCACAGGTATGCATACGGGGATATTTTACCTTTTTCATACGTACAATGCAAACATCTGGCTGTATAATTCACACTTTCGTCAAACTCCGGAACGTTGTCCGGATGCCAGGGAGGACACTTCTCATGCAGCCCTTTGAAGTGGGTTTTACGGACAGAAACAGATAAATGAGAATCGTCCTTTTTAACACGCTAAAGAGCTTGCAAACACAATACAACAGGATCGGGCATAAACCCATTTCATTTTGTGTGGTATGCTTGAACCATCAGGTTCTGTGTGCTATGATATAAACAATTCTTCTGGAAAATCAGATTGCTTCTGGAAAGGACAACGGCATGGAACATTTCCATATTCTTACAGACGTCTACTTTGGTGACAATGCTCTTGACCGGCTCAGTCAGCTGGAGAGCAGAAAGGCTTTTATTGTCACAGACCCCTTCATTGTAAAAAGCGATGCCATTCGCAACATTGTCAAGCCTCTCAAAAAGGGCGGTATCAGTTATGACGTATTCACTGAGGTCGTACCCGACCCACCGATTTCGAAGGTTGTAGCTGGCGTAAAGGCCTATATGGAATCCGGATGTGATACCATCATAGGCGTCGGCGGCGGCTCCGCTATGGACCTTTCCAAGTCGATCCGCAAGATGGCAGAAAGCATGCATCAGGGTGATCATATCCGTCTGATCTGTATTCCGACGACAAGTGGTACCGGAAGCGAGGTCACATCCTTTGCAGTCATCAGTGATCCCGAACACCAGCGGAAGATCCCGCTTGTCTCCGATGAAATGTCTCCGGATGAGGCAATTCTGGACGCAGTTCTGGTTCGGAGTGTTCCTGCATCCGTCACGGCGGATACCGGTATGGATGTATTGACCCATGCAATCGAAGCCTACGTGAGCACAAAGCACAATGACTTCTCCGGAGCGCTCGCTGAGAAAGCTGTTGAAATCGTTGGTCAGTATCTCTTCCGCTCCTACTCAGACAATAATGATACCCACGCCAGAGCAAAAATGCATACTGCCGCAACCCTTGCAGGTCTTGCCTTCAATTCCTCTTCTCTCGGACTCAATCACGGTATGGCTCACCAGCTTGGTGCGCATTTCCATATTCCTCATGGACGCGCAAATGCCATGCTGCTTCCGATTGTCACGGAATATAATGCAGGCGTATCCAACCTGACAAAGAACAGAGATCTGTCAAACGATCCGGTTGTTGAGAGGTATTGCAACATTGCAACGATGCTTGGGCTGTCAAGCTTCAATCCGGTCATGACCATCCACTCGCTCTGCAACTACATGCGTTATATGTCAGAGAGTATGGGCATACCTCAGCACCTCTCCGAAATGCTGAAAATCACGAAGGAGGAATATGAATCCCATCTTGACGATATGGCGGAGGCAGCTCTGAATGATTCCTGCACGGAAACCAATCCGAGACAGCCACTGAAGCCGGAGGTAACCGAGCTCTATCGTAAACTCTGGTAAGTCAGATGAACTGATATGGTGATGTAACGGTAAAGATGCGTATCGTCTGACGGACATGCAGATAAGAATGTGCACTGTCATACATTAAAAAATATCCAGAAAGTGCAATAGACAGATGTAAAAACCGGGAATCAGGACAATGTGTAAATATACACTGTCCTGATTCCCGGTTTGGTTTTTATGTAATAAATACTACACGCATGAATATTCCGATAGCGTAGACCTCCCTGCCTTCATCTTTCAATTTTATGAATAAAGAGACCACTCCTTAGCTTTGGCTCAAACCAGGTGGATTTCGGAGGCATCAGAAGCCCTGCATCTGCTACAGCAAATAGCTCCTGGATCGATGTAGGATACATTGCAAAGGCCGCCTCGCAATCCTCATGGCACCTCCGCTCCAGCTCCGAAAGGCCCCTGATACCACCCACAAAGTCAATCCGGCTATCTGTCCTTGGATCCTGAATGTTCCAGATCGGTCCAAGCGCCTCCCGCTGCAGATAATCCACATCCAGACACCTGATCGGATCTGTCTTCTGCAGATGCTCTCTGGTCTGTAATCTGTACCACTTTCCCTCCAGATAGAACCCCATCTCGCCCTTCTTTGCCGGGCGATAAGGCGCATCCGGCGCCTCGGCAAGACGGAAAACCTGATCCAGCTTTTCCAGAATCTCATCAGGTTCATAGCCGTTCAGATCCCTGAGAACCCGGTTGTAATCCATGATCTTCAGCTCATCATCCGGAAACAGTACGGAGAGGAAGTAATTGAACTCCTCATCTCCCGAATAATCCGGGTGCTCCTGCCTGCGCTTCTGTGAGACAGAGACCGCAGAAGCCGCACGATGATGACCATCCGCAATATAAGTATGATCAATTCCGGCAAAGGCACGGGTCAGCGCATCAATCGATGCACTGTTTGTAATTCGCCACACCCTGTGCTCCACACCGTCGTCCGCAGTGAACGCCAGAACCGGATCTCCTGCGCTCTCCTTACGGATCAGGCTGCTGACCTCAGGGTGCGCACGGTAAGCCAGAAAAATCGGCCCGGTCTGGGCACTGCACGTATCAATATGATCAAACCGGTCTTTTTCCTTCTCTTTTCTGGTTGTCTCATGCTTCCGGATCACTCCGTCAAGATAATCATCTACAGAGGAACATGCTACCAGCCCTTTCTGACTTCTTCCGTTCATAATCAGTTCCCAGATGTAGTAACAGGGCCTGCTGTCCTCCTCCAGGATTCCACTGTCCTGCCAGGACTGCAGCATAGACGCAGCTTTTTCATAGACACAGGGTGCATACATATCCTGCTCCTCCGGAAACTGTGTCTCCGCACGGTCTATGGAAAGGAAGGACAACGGATTCTGTTCCACAACCTTCCTGGCCTCCGCCCTGTTGTAGACATCATACGGAAGAGCAGCCACCTGCTTAGCCTTATCTGCTGCGGGTGTCAGTGCCCGGAATGGTCTGATCATTGCCATAATTATTCCTCCAAATGTTTTCTGATGTTTTGCATATTCCGGATATGCCGGATTTCCCAGATATATATTCCCAGATATATAAAAGAAGCAAAAGGACTGTCACAATAGATCAGGATGCATATTGCCCTCCCCATTGATGTGACAGTCCCTCTCATTTTACCGGATGATCGCTCTGGCCTTCAGAACCCCTTCAGTAGCTTCGATCTTGGTCATCACCTGCTCATTGACCGGCGTCTCCAGATCAATAACTGTGTAAGCAAAATCTCCGCGGCTCTTATTTGCCATGTTGGCGATATTGAATCCCTCATCAGAAAGAATACGCGTGAATCTGCGGATCATGTCCTTCACATTTCTGTGGCAGATGCACAGACGCGCGGCATCGCGAAGAATGCCATTGTTCATATTCGGATAATTGACAGAATGACTGATGTTTCCGTTCTCAAGGAAATCACGGATCTCCTTTACAGCCATCTCTGCGCAGTTATCCTCTGCCTCCTCTGTTGATGCTCCAAGATGTGGTGTGATAATGGTATTTGGTGCCTGAAGAACCTTTTCATTGGCAAAATCCGTCATATACTTTCTCACCTTGCCGTTCTTCAATGCCTCTACCATGGCATCTTCATCGACCAGCACGTCCCTTGCATAGTTCATGACCACCACACCCGGCTTCATCATGGCAATGGCCTCGCGGCTGATCATGCCCCTTGTGCTGTCTGTAGCCGGAACGTGGATGGTGATAAAATCACAGTCCTTGTAGATTTCGTTGACATCCTGTATGTGACGGATTGTTCTGGAAAGATTCCATGCAGCATCCACAGAAAGGAAGGGATCGTAGCCATAGACCTCCATACCGAGATGCGTGGCAGCGTTTGCAACCAGCTGACCTATTGCGCCAAGACCGATGATACCCAGCTTCTTCCCGCTGATCTCTGTGCCAGCAAACTGTTTCTTTGCTTTTTCCGCATCCTTGCCAATGTTGGCGTCATCATGATTTGCTTTTACCCATTCGATACCGCCGATGATGTCTCTGGATGCCAGCAGCATGGAGGCAATAACCAGCTCCTTGACGGCATTCGCATTGGCCCCGGGTGTATTGAATACGACAATTCCCTGCTCCGCGCATTTCTCCAGCGGGATATTATTTACACCGGCACCGGCACGGGCAATGGCAAGCAGCTTGCTGCCAAATGTCATGTCATGCATTTTGGCACTCCTGACAAGAACCGCATCCGCTTCTTCAAAGCGGTCGGTTTCCTTATACTGCTCGCTGAACCGCTGAAGACCTACCTTGGAAATATTATTCAAGCAATGATACTGATACATTATCTCAGATTCTCCTTTTCAAACTCACCCATGAATTTCACCAGAGCTTCTACGCCGGCATATGGCATAGCATTGTAGATCGATGCGCGCATACCGCCGACTGTGCGGTGTCCCTTCAGATTCTCCAGACCCGCTTCCTTTGCCTCGGCAACGAACTTCGCATCCATATCCTTATCACCGGTCACAAAGGGAACATTCATAAGGGAACGGTCTTCCTTTCTGACTGTGCCCTTGAACAGCTTTGACTGATCCAGATAATCGTAGAGAAGCTTTGCTTTCTTCTCATTGCGCTCATTCATGGCTTTCAGTCCGCCGTTCTTCTTCAGCCACTTGAATACCTTGCCGCAGATATAGATGCACCAGCAGTTCGGTGTATTGTACAGGGAGTTCTTGTCAGCCTGTGTCTTGTATTTCATCATGGTTGGTGTGCCCGGCAGACAGTTATCCGTAATCAGATCATCTCTGATAACGGTAATGACCATGCCGGCAGGTCCGACATTCTTCTGCACGCCGCCGTAAAACAGTCCATACTTCTCAACGTCAATCGGACGGGACAGGAAATTGGAGGAAACATCTGCAACAAGAAGTTTACCCTTTGTGTTCGGAAGCTTCTTGTATTCTGTTCCGTAAATGGTATTGTTCTCACAGATGTATACATAATCTGCATCCTCGTCAATCGGAAGATCCGAGCAATCCGGAATATACGTGAAATTCTTATCTGCGGAAGAAGCAATCGCATTTGCCTTTCCGTAGATCTGTGCTTCCTGCCATGCCTTCTTTGCCCAGTTTCCGGTAATGATATAGTCTGCCACGCGGTTACGCATGAGATTCATGGGAACCTGTGCAAACTGAAGGCTTCCGCCTCCCTGTAAAAACAGAATTTTATAATTATCCGGAACTCCGACAAGCTCACGGAAATCCTGCTCGGCTTCATTGATAATATCGTCGAACATTTTAGATCGATGACTCATCTCCATGACTGACATTCCGCAGCCACGGTAATCCATCATCTCATCCTGTGCTTCTTTCAGAACTTCCTCCGGAAGTACAGCCGGTCCGGCCGAAAAATTATAAACTCTGCTCATCACTTTATCCTCCTGTGATCATTCTTCTCTGTGCTTACCTGGCCGGAATCAGCAGCAGAAGCTGCCATTCCCGGTCCACGGTTACACACTTCACCATGATAAACTCTTGACAAATGGTTGTCAATCCGGGAATGCCGAAAACAGGCCACCAGCAGGAGCCGCAAATATTTATGCCCGGCTGTAGTATGCAGCCGGGCAGCAAATCGGAAAAGTACAAAATGTATATGTTGAAATAATGGCGTAAATCCGGCATTAATTATTTGTGCCAGTTCTCCATGTCCTTCTGATCATAGATCTCGTCATTCGGCTTGCCTGCCGGAATCATCGGTGAAACCTTGTCATCCGGATCAATGATGCAGTCCAGCACAACCGGCTTCTGACCGGCAATGGCCTTCTGCAGTGCCGGACCGAATTCCTCCGGCTTTGTGATCCGTACACCCTCGGCGCCCAGTGCTTCCGCAACCTTTACAAAATCAACCTTGTCATTGAGAATGGTACTGGAATAACGCTGTCCATAGAACAGGTTCTGCCACTGACGCACCATGCCCAGCACATGATTGTTGATCACGACCTCGATCACCGGAATATTGCTTCTGACCGCAGTTGCCAGCTCATTCATATTCATGCGGAAGCAGCCATCTCCGGCAATGTTGATCACCGTCTTATCCGGCCGGCCGCACTTTGCGCCGATCGCGGCGCCAAGACCATATCCCATGGTTCCAAGGCCTCCGGAGGTAAGGAAGGTCCGTGGCTCTGTAAACTTATAATATTGAGCCGCCCACATCTGATGCTGTCCGACATCTGTACAGATGATTGCTTTTCCCTCCGTAATCTCATAGATCTTACGGATAACAAACTGCGCGCTCAGACGATCCTCCGGCACACAGTCATTGACAAGCTTCTGCTTTTCATGCATTTCCTCAAGCCAGGCAGGATTGGACTTCTCTGAAATCTCAGGAAGAAGCCGGTCAAGAACCACCTTCATATCGCCGGAAATACTCGCCGTCACAACGACGTTCTTATTGACCTCTGCAGGATCAATATCGATCTGCAGGATCTTCGCCTGTTTTGCAAAGGTTTTGGGAGAGCCGACGTCCCTGTCCGAGAAACGCGCACCCAGGACAATCAGCAGGTCACATTTGGAAATCAAAAGATTGGCTCCCTTTGTGCCGTGCATACCTAGCATACCCATATACTGATCATCCGTTCCGGGGAAGGTTCCCTTTCCCATCAGCGTATCACAGACAGGTGCCTGGATTCTATGTGCAAGCTCGATAACCTCCTTCTGGGCACCGGATGTTGTCGCTCCGCCGCCGACCATTATGTATGGACGCTTTGCAGCATTTATCATCCCGACCGCCCTGGCCAGGCTTCCTTCATCCACATGAGCATCCGGCATTGGCTGCGCAATCTTTTTCCCCGTAAATTCACAGACTGCTGCTGTGACATCCTTTGGTATATCTACAAGAACCGGACCCGGCCTGCCGCTCTTCGCAATCATAAATGCACGCCGTATGGTATCAGCCAGATCCTCCACGTTCTTTACAATGGAACTGTACTTTGTAATCGGCGTAGTGATGCCGGTAATATCTACCTCCTGAAAACTGTCCTTGCCAAGGTAGCTGGTTCCCACATTAGCTGTGATCGCCACAATCGGAACCGAATCCATATATGCCGTCGCAATGCCCGTCACAAGGTTTGTAGCGCCCGGACCGGAGGTTGCCAGACAGACACCGACCTTCCCGGTTGCCCTGGCATAACCATCTGCAGCATGCGACGCTCCCTGCTCATGGGATGTCAGAATATGATGGATCTCCGGGTGCTTATACAATTCATCGTAAATATTCAGAATAGCGCCGCCCGGATATCCGAAAACGGTATCCACCCCCTGCTCCTTCAAACATTCAATCACAATCTGCGATCCATTTAACTGCATGTCCGTTTCCTCTCTTATGTCATCTGATAGCTTTTTTACTGTGCGTCCGGTGTCCGGAGAATTGCACCACGGTTCGCGCTTGTCACCATAGCGGCATAGCGGGCCAGATATCCGGTCGTTACATTGGGCTTTCTCGGTACCCACTGTGCCTTACGTCTGGCGATCTCCTCATCGCTTACCTTCATCTCCAGCTTATGGTTCGGGATGTCGATACTGATGATATCGCCTTCCTGTACAAACGCAATCGGGCCTCCAACTGCCGCCTCCGGGCTTACATGTCCAATTGAAGCGCCTCTTGAGGCGCCGGAAAAACGTCCATCTGTGATCAGCGCAACGCTGGAATCCAGTCCCATTCCTGCGATTGCAGATGTCGGATTCAGCATCTCCCGCATGCCCGGACCGCCTTTCGGTCCTTCATAACGGATCACAACTACATCGCCAGGAACAATCTTGCCACCCTTGATTGCGGCAATGGCATCCTCCTCGCATTCAAATACTCTCGCCGGCCCCTCGTGTACCATCATCTCCGGAAGAACGGCTGACTGCTTTACAATCGCGGTATCCGGTGCAAGATTTCCTTTCAGAACGGCAAGACCGCCCTTTTCCATAAATGGATGATCAATCGGGCGGATGATCTCCGGATCTTTATTGATGCAGTTTTTGATATTCTCTCCAACAGTTTTTCCTGTGACGGTCATGCAGTCCAGGTTCAGAAGATTCTTTTTGGAGAGCTCATTCATGACCGCATAAACACCGCCAGCCTCATTGAGGTCCTCCATATAGGTTGCACCTGCCGGAGCCAGATGACAGAGATTCGGTGTCTTCTCACTGATTTCATTTGCCAGCTCTGTGTCAAAATCAAAGCCAGCCTCATGGGCAATTGCCGGAATATGCAGCATCGTATTTGTGGAGCACCCAAGTGCCATATCAACAGTCAGCGCATTCAGAAAAGCTTCCTTTGTCATGATATCTCTCGGACGGATATTTCTTCTGAACATCTCCATGACCTGCATGCCTGCATGCTTTGCAAGGCGAAGTCTCTCTGAGTAAACCGCCGGAATGGTACCATTGCCCTGCAGGCCCATGCCAAGCGCTTCCGTGATACAGTTCATGCTGTTCGCGGTATACATGCCGGAGCAGGAACCACAGGTCGGGCATACCTTTCTCTCATATTCCGTGACCTGCTCCTCTGTGAATTTGCCTGCCGCGTAAGAGCCGACCGCCTCAAACATGGAGGACAGACTTCTCTTTCTTCCGTAAACATGACCAGCCATCATCGGGCCGCCGCTCACGAAGACGGTCGGGATATTGATACGCGCCGCTGCCATCAGAAGGCCGGGCACATTCTTGTCACAGTTCGGGATCATGACCAGTCCATCGAACTGATGCGCAATTGCCATACATTCCGTAGAATCGCAGATCAGATCACGGGTCACAAGAGAATACTTCATACCAATGTGTCCCATGGCAATGCCATCGCAGACGGCAATTGCCGGAAACATAACCGGCATTCCCCCCGCCTCGGCGACGCCCATTTTGACTGCCTGGGCAATTTTGTCCAGATTCATGTGTCCGGGAACGATCTCATTATATGAGCAGACAATACCGATCAGAGGCTTCTGCATCTCCTCCTGCGTGAATCCCAATGCATTAAACAGACTTCTTGCAGGTGCTGCCTGCATACCCTTTGTTACATGATCACTATTCATGGCTATATCTCCTGTAATTTTTATCTGCCCTGATGGCAGACAAACTATTCATGGTATTAATTTGCTTATGGTGTAAATCCGATAATATTAATCCGATAATATTAATCTGATTCTTAAATAATTTATTCCTCTGACGGGATTCCTTTCATAACAGTGTTCCCTCTGTCAGTCCTCTTTCAGAATCGCTGTAATTGCGTCTCCCATTCCGGAGCAGGTAACCTTCGTGGTCCCCTCTGAATAGATATCTCCTGTGCGATAGCCATCTGCCAGTACACGCTGTACAGCGGATTCTACCGCGTCAGCTTCCTCATCCAGATTCAGGGAATAGCGAAGCATCATCGCTGCAGAAAGGATCGTTGCAATCGGATTAGCGATATTCCTGCCCGCAATATCCGGTGCTGACCCATGCGAGGGCTCATACAGACCGAAGCTGGTCTCATTCAGGCTTGCCGAGGAAAGCATACCGATGGACCCGGTTACCATGCTTGCCTCATCAGACAGAATGTCGCCAAACATATTTTCAGTCAGGATAACATCAAACTGCTTCGGATCACGGACGAGCTGCATGGCGCAGTTATCAACCAGCATATTCTCGCAGGTGACCTCCGGAAATTCCTTCGCAACCTCGGCGGTAACCTTTCTCCAGAGTCTGGAACTGTCCAGAACATTGGCCTTGTCAACCTCTGTCACCTTCTTGTTCCGTTTCATCGCGATCTCAAAGGCTCTTCGGGCAATCCGGCGGATCTCATTCTCATTGTAGCTCAGCGTATCTACAGCAGTCTGTACCCCGTCTACAACCTTCGTCTCGCGTGCGCCGAAATACAGACCGCCTGTAAGCTCCCGCACAATAATCAGATTAAATCCCTCATCCCCGATGATGGAATCCTTCAGAGGGCAGGCCTCCCGCAGCTCCTTATAGAGGTAGGCGGGGCGAAGATTGGCAAACAGCCCCAGCGCTTTCCGGATGCCCAGCAGTCCGGCCTCCGGCCGTCTGGATGGTTCCAGCTGGTACCAGGGAGAGGTCTTCGCATCCCCGCCGATGGAGCCCATCAGGACCGCATCACAGGTTCTCGCCTCCCTGACCGTCTCGTCCGTCAGAGGATACCCTGTCGCATCAATGGAAGCTCCTCCCAGAAGCAGATTCGAGTAATGAAAGGTGTGATGATACTTCTGTGCAACTGCGTCGAGCACCTTCTGTGCTTCATTGACAATTTCCGGGCCAATACCGTCTCCATGAATCAAACCGATTTTATATTCCATAATCAGATTCACCTCTTCTACTTTATATTAATTGTCTTCCACCCGCTGCAGATTATGACGCATAAACAGTGGTATGCAAGGCTTTATGTGTACATTTATTCACCTTGTACTTGACTCGTGGTTTATATCATACTTCAATTCCAAATGCATTTCAACCGGGAAAATAAAAGAGGCTTCTACATGAATCCCATGATTCCTGTAACAGCCTCTGTAAAAATAGTCTCTTCAATTCCATTTTAGTCTGCAGATCTGAAGCAGGATTATTTCTTCTTCTCGTCTCCTGCCGCAGTCTTTGCTTCTGCTGCCTTCTCTTCCTTAGCTGCAGCAGCCTGTTCCGGTTTCTCAACCTGGGCAATCGCTTCTTTACGCATCGGAATCCGGCAGTTTTTATTGTTGCCGAACTCAACAATTACATCATCCTCACTGATATCAATGATGATTCCGTAAAATCCGCCTGTCGTAACGACCGCATCACCGATCTCCATGGCGTTGAGCATCTCACGCATCTTCTTCTGCTCTTTACGCTGCGGACGGATCATCATAAAATACATCAGCGCAAACATAGCGATCAGAAGAATGATCATACTAAGTGCACTGCCTGAACTCGAAGTTGAACTTGCTAAAATCATGGCGATTCCTCCCTGCTGGTTATTCGAATAGCTTTCATCAAAGAACAATAATACATGATTCAACTGCGGGTGACAAGACCTTTTCGCTATTTAGACATGCATCGTTACTGTTCAGAGGTGCGTCAGGAGGACACTTCTCATTTGTCTGTTTCCTGCTTTTTGTGGGCTTTGTCCTCTCCGCTCACCTTCTGATAAAACCTTGGCTGTTTCATCGCCTCATGCTTTTCCTCCTCTTCCCTGAGGTCATCAAGAGCTTTTTTCTTCCACGAATCCCATCTGTCCTCCTCGATGGCGCTGCGGATTTCCTCCATCAGATGATTATAGAAATACAGATTGTGCTCCGTGCAGAGACGCATGCCAAGCATTTCCTTCGCCTTCAGCAGATGTCGGATATAGGCGCGGCTGTACCGCCGGCACACAGGGCACTGGCACCCCTCTTCGATCGGCCGGCTGTCCAGCTCATACTGGGCATTCATAAGATTCAGATGCCCATTATGTGTATACACATGTCCATGGCGTCCATTGCGGCTCGGATACACGCAATCGAAGAAGTCGATACCGCGATCCACCGCTTCTATGATATTCGCCGGTGTACCCACACCCATTAGATAGGTAGGTTTATTCTGAGGAAGCTCCGGAACGACATGGTCCAGAATATCATACATCTGCTCGTGGGTTTCCCCTACTGCCAGTCCGCCTACCGCATAACCGTCGGCGTCCACCTCCCGGATCCGCCTTGCGTGCTCGATCCGCAGGTCCGGATAGACCGCCCCCTGGTTGATCGCAAACAGAAGCTGTTCCTTATTAATGGTATCGTCCCTCTGATTGAGCTCCCGCATCTTTTTCTGACAGCGGACCAGCCACCTGTAGGTCCGGTCAATGGATTGCTTCACATAATCCCTTGAGGCGACACTGGAGGGGCACTCATCAAAAGCCATTGCTATGGTCGAACCCAGGTTTGACTGAATCTGTATACTCTCCTCCGGCCCCATGAAAATCAGTCTTCCATCCACATGGGAATGAAATGTGACACCTTCTTCTTTGATTTTCCGGGAGTCCGCCAGCGAAAACACCTGGAACCCGCCTGAATCAGTGAGAATCGGCTTATTCCACGACATAAATTTATGCAGACCGCCAAGCTTCCTGATTATCTCATCTCCGGGACGGACATGCAGGTGATAGGTGTTGGAAAGCTCAATCTGCGTCCCCAGCCGTTCCAGATCCTCTGTTGACACAGCGCCCTTGATTGCTCCTACCGTTCCCACATTCATAAACACGGGTGTCTGCACCGTGCCATGGACCGTTTTGAACTCCGCCCGCTTCGCGCGGCCACATACTTTGATCAGTTTATATTCTGCCATACTGCTCCATCTCTCCCCAAAAACCTTTACTGTGACAGAGAGCCTGACCCCTTGTCACACTTCTCACAACAAATATATAGGATTTTTTTGAATACCGCAAGAAAACATGCGTATTTTCCGCACATGAATACAGACCAGAAGTCAGCAATTAAATTGTGTAAAATCAGAACCCCATTTTTGCAAAAGTGTCCTAATATGCGCTTTCAAGGCTGGATTTTTACCATTTTTTTATTTTTGGCCGATACCCTATCTGTTGTTTTTGAAAAATTGATGTCGTATAATCTCACTGAATATAAAGGAGTATATTTTTATGTCAGATTTAAACTATACCTTAGGTATTGATATTGGCTCTACAACTGTTAAGATCGTTGTACTTGATCTCGAGAAGCATATACTGTTCTCAGATTACCGCCGGCATTTTGCAAAGATTCAGGAGACTCTGGCAGATCTGCTGGAAGAAGCTGAAGCCGTTACGGGAGACGTGCAGATTCACCCTGTCATCACCGGATCCGGCGGACTTGCGCTGGCGCAGAATATTGATGTTCCCTTTATGCAGGAGGTCATCGCTGTCTCCTCCGCTCTGCAGTTTCAGGCACCGCAGACAGATGTGGCCATCGAGCTGGGCGGCGAGGACGCAAAGATCATCTATTTTGAGAACGGAAACATTGAGCAGCGTATGAACGGTGTCTGCGCCGGTGGAACCGGTTCCTTCATCGATCAGATGGCTTCGCTCCTGCAGACGGACGCGACCGGACTGAATGAGTACGCCAAGCATTATCAGGCGATCTATCCGATTGCCGCGCGCTGCGGCGTATTCGCAAAGACAGATATCCAGCCACTGATCAACGAGGGTGCTACGAAGGAGGACCTCTCCGTCTCCATCTTTCAGGCTGTGGTAAATCAGACCATCTCCGGTCTTGCCTGTGGAAAGCCGATCCGCGGTCACGTAGCATTTCTCGGAGGGCCGCTTCACTTTCTCTCTGAGCTGCGGAAATGCTTTATCCGCACACTGAACCTCGACGAGGAGCACACGATTGTCCCGGAGAATTCCCACCTGTTCGCGGCACTTGGATCCGCTCTGAATGCAAAGGAAGATGTGGAATATTCTCTGGATGAAATGAAGGAGCGCCTCCGCAGCGGTGTCAAGATGAAGATGGAAGTGGCCCGTATGGCACCTCTGTTTGCCAATAAAGACGAGTACAGAGAGTTTATTGAGCGCCATGACAGGGACAAGGTTGCTACCGGTAATCTCGAGGACTACAAGGGGAACTGCTATCTGGGCATTGATGCCGGATCAACGACCACCAAGGCCGCTCTGATTTCCGAGGATGGAAAGCTGCTGTACTCCTTCTACGACAACAACCACGGCAATCCTCTTGCCACCTCCATCCGGGCAATCCAGGACATTTACAGCAAACTTCCAGAAGGCGCCCATATCGCCTACTCCTGTTCCACCGGTTATGGTGAGCAGCTCATTAAATCCGGTCTGATGCTGGATGAGGGCGAGGTCGAGACCATTGCTCATTATACTGCTGCCTCCTTCTTCGATCCGGATGTCGACTGCATTCTGGACATCGGCGGCCAGGATATGAAGTGTATCAAAATAAGAGACCATGCCGTGGACAGTGTACAGCTGAACGAAGCCTGCTCCTCCGGATGTGGATCCTTCATCGAGAATTTTGCTAATTCTCTGGACTATGATGTAAAGGATTTTGCCCAGGAGGCCCTGTTTGCAGAGAATCCCATCGACCTTGGAACAAGATGTACCGTTTTCATGAATTCCCGTGTAAAGCAGGCCCAGAAGGAGGGTGCTACCGTTGCGGATATCTCCGCCGGTCTGGCTTACTCTGTCATCCGGAACGCGCTTTACAAGGTAATCAAGGTCTCTGATGCCAGGGAGCTGGGAAAACACATTGTAGTGCAGGGCGGAACCTTTTATAACAACGCTGTTCTGCGCAGCTTTGAGCGAATTGCAGACTGTGAGGCTGTCCGTCCGGACATCGCAGGTATCATGGGTGCCTTTGGCGCTGCACTGATTGCCCGCGACCGCTGCGAGGGACGGGAGACCACCATGCTTCCCATTGAAAAAATCAATACGCTGCAGTATTCCACAAAGAGCGCATACTGTAAGGGATGTACAAACCACTGCCGTCTGACCATCAACAGGTTCTCCGGCGGCCGCCAGTACATCAGCGGCAACCGCTGCGAGCGGGGTATCGGCAAGCAGAAAAATGCACATCACATCCCGAATATGTATGAGTGGAAGTACAACCGGATTTTCGGTTACACACCCCTCACGCCGGATGAAGCACCCAGAGGAAAAATCGGCATTCCGCGTGTGCTGAACATGTATGAGAATTACCCGCTGTGGTTCACCTTCTTCACAAAGCTCGGATA
>JBJEMO010000161.1:0-1534 GCA_051879715.1 Bilifractor sp. | reverse complement strand
TCGCTATGGACCTTTTTATTCTCCTAAATGCTCATCTTCATTTTACAATGCGCCATGGGCAGACGACTTTTTTACAAATACTTCAGTGCCAGAATTTCCGCTCGCGCATATCATTCGGTTTAAATCTCTGAGATGTAATTCAACATTTACGAGATGCTGTGAGCCGGCTCCCTTGGAAGATGGCATGTATGCGGGCGGAGTAGATTTGATTCGCCGTTGCCTTAATCAACATTTTGGTGCGGCTCTGTATGCCTGTCAGCTCTTGGAAGTACATATGATCCGTTTTTCAGAGAGACTCAGATATTCAGAGGATGTTCTATTCCTTAGAAAGTGCGTTTCCCTAGCTAATTCAGTTGCTTTACTTGATAAAATTCTTTATTATTATAGGAACAATCCGCTTTCTGCCGTAAACACAAGAAACTTTGGAATCACATACTTTGAGCCAATGTTTGCAGCCTATCTCGCTACTGACATTGATGGAGAGGGCTTTGTCAGTTGGTATCTGGTGGATATGATAGAGGAGCATTTTCGTCATTTTGGTACAGTATCTGAGCTGAAACAATGGTTGTTAAGTCACGAAGAATATGCTGAGATTGCGAGGAAACACGGGGGCGAACGAGCTAATTCTGTCCTAACAGCTTTGGATAATCACCCTCTGCGTTATGCGCTGAAGCACTATATAATTGGCGGAGCCTCAACGCTTGTTAAAAAGGCAATCCGTGTTAGAGGCGTCTCTGCGATTGCCGAGCAGATCAAGTACCCAATACAGTTAAAGATTAAGGGAGCCCTTTGAATCTTTTGGAGGTATTAATGATTCCAAAAACTATCCACTACTGCTGGTTTGGCCACGGAGAAAAACCCCAATTGACCCAAAAATGCATAGCCAGTTGGAAGAAGTTCTGCCCGGATTATGAAATCATCGAGTGGAACGAGAACAATTTCAACGTAAATATGAACGGCTATACCCGGATGTGCTATGAGCAGAAAAAGTTTGCTTTTCTAACTGATTATGTGCGGCTGGTGGTCGTGGCGGAGCACGGAGGAATCTATTTTGACACAGATGTGGAATTGCTCCGGCCCTTGGATCAATTGCTGACCCATCCTTCCTTTTTCGGCTTTGAGGACGCAGAACACATCAACACAGGCGTCGGATTTGGCGCTGAGCCAGGCAATCCGGCAGTACAGGCTATGCTGGCAGAATATGATCCGCTGCTTTCGGGAGAGCAAGGTATCATCGGCTGCCCCATTTTGAATACCAATGCTCTGCAAAAGCTTGGTCTTTGCCTGAATGGGGAAAAACAAGATCTGGGAATTGCTGTTGTCTACCCCGCTGACTATTTTAACCCCTATGACGATCCGACAGGAAAGCTTAACAAGACAAAAAACACTTTTTCTATTCATTGGTACTCCAAAAGCTGGATGAGCAAGGGTACTATTTTGCGCAGCAAGCTGACAAAACCGCTTCACCGGATTTTTGGAGTGGATGCGTTCAAGAGGTTCCGTAAATGAAAAAGAAGCTATTGATCGTATCCCA
>JBJEMO010000160.1:0-9764 GCA_051879715.1 Bilifractor sp. | reverse complement strand
GTGGCTCTGGAGATCGTGGGTTCGAATCCCTCTATCCACCCTGCCGTGATGGCGAGACAATGGGCTATCGCCAAGCGGTAAGGCACAGCACTTTGACTGCTGCATTCGCCGGTTCGAATCCGGCTGGCCCAGGTTTCCTGGAGCATTAGCTCAGGTGGTAGAGCACTTGACTTTTAATCAAGTTGTCCGGGGTTCGAGTCCCCGATGCTTCATGTAGAGATGACGGCAGGTCATCTCTTTTTTTACGAATCCCTTATATTCCCGCAGCTGTTCTGTTCTGGGAACGGCATATTTTTAATTGAATGTAATTACACATATGCAATATTAACATACCATCGTATATTTCCCCTGTGTTTTCCCGGATTGCAGTGTGACTTTGCGGCTATGGCGGAATTGGCAGACGCGGCGGGTTTAGGTCCCGTTGGGAAACCATGCAGGTTCGAGTCCTGTTAGCCGCAGTGCTTATTATCCTTTCATTATTTTTCCCAGATTTGCAGTTTTTTCAATTATGACAATGCAGGCAGACTTCAGAATGTTTTTACTTGTTCTGTTTTTTGTCCTTTAAGGAAAAGAGGTAGAAATGACCAAAGATCAATATGAATCCCTACAGTTGAAGCAGCTTCGCGAGATTGCGAAGTCCAGAAAGATCAGGGGAACAACGGCAATGCGTAAAGAGCAGCTGATTGAGCGGATGCTGGAGGAGGACAGAAGGGATGCTGAGGCAGCGGCTGCACAGCACGTTGAAAGTGTCAGGCCTTTCCCTTCCGACGTGTCTGAGTCTGATCATGCAGCCGCAGGTGAGCGTGACAGCAAACCGACTGATCATGCAGGAACAACGGAACGTATCAGCAAATCTGGTCATGCAGGTGCAGATAAACATTTCAGCAGAACTGAGCGCGCAGGCGTCGTACACGAACACTCTGATGTACATGAGCATACCAGTCAGAAGGAGAATCATCCCGGCAACCGGGCCGGCAGGAAAAGTGAGGCTGCTGACGATGCGGATAATGATCAGATGCGTCAGGAGCTGAATAAGCTGAACAGCGGCTCTGAAGCCCATGGTATTCTTGAGGTTATGTCCGATGGATATGGATTTATCCGTTCAGATAACTTCCTTCCAGGTGAAGATGATGTATATGTGTCTCCTTCACAGATCAGGAAGTTTAAGCTGAAAACCGGTGATATTGTATGCGGCAATACGAGAATCAAGACACAGAGTGAGAAATTCTCGGCTCTGCTCTTTGTGAATACGGTAAATGGTCTGGATCCTTATGTGAATGCACGCAGAATGAATTTTGAAGATATGACTCCGATTTTTCCGAATGAGCGTATCCGTCTGGAACGTCCCGGCGGGCCGGTTGCCATGCGGATCGTGGATCTGGTCAGTCCAATCGGAAAAGGACAGCGTGGCATGATCGTTTCACCGCCAAAGGCCGGAAAAACAACACTGCTCAAGGATGCGGCAAAATCCATTCTTCAGAATAATCCGGAGATGCATGTTATCATCCTGCTGATTGATGAGCGGCCCGAAGAAGTGACGGATATCAAGGAAACCGTGCGGGGCAGGAATGTCGAGGTTATTTACTCGACCTTTGATGAACTTCCTGAACATCATAAGAGGGTTTCGGAGATGGTTATTGAACGCGCCAAGCGTCTGGTTGAGAACAAGATGGATGTAATCATCTTCATTGACAGTATCACACGACTTGCCCGTGCTTATAATCAGGTTGTTCCGCCAAGTGGAAGAACACTCTCCGGAGGCCTTGATCCTGCAGCACTGCATATGCCGAAACGCTTTTTCGGTGCTGCCCGGAATATGCGGGAGGGAGGAAGTCTTACAATCCTGGCTACTGCACTGGTTGATACTGGAAGCAAGATGGATGATGTTGTCTATGAAGAGTTCAAGGGTACCGGCAATATGGAACTGATACTTGACCGGAAACTTCAGGAGCGGCGTGTGTTCCCGGCAATAGATCTGGCAAAATCCGGGACCAGAAGAGAAGACCTGCTGCTGGATCCGGATGAAATGGAGGCTGTCAATAACATGCGCAAGGCTTTGAACGGTCTGAAGGCTGAAGAAGCAGGTGAGAATGTCCTGAATATGTTTACGCATACGAGAAACAACCGGGAACTGGTGCAGATGTTGAAAAAGCAGAGAATCGTATAAAACATCTTGCAATACAGAAAACGCTATGATATACTAATTTGGCTGTTAATCAGATACGGAAGTTGAGACACAGCATACCAATAAATTTACCAGATGTGAAATTGGAAGAGGTGAAAAATATGAAAGAGGGAATTCATCCGGAGTATTATGAGGCTACCGTTACATGTAACTGTGGCAATACTTTCAAGGTAGGTTCTACAAAGAAGGAAATCCACGTCGAGATCTGCTCCAAGTGCCATCCTTTCTATACCGGACAGCAGAAAGCAGCTAAGGCTCGTGGACGTATCGATGCATTCAACAAGAAATACGGTCTTAAGTAATTGTCTGCTACATGGATTCAGAGTAAATGGGTCGGGACGTTTGTTCCGGCTCATTTTTTTGGGGATTTTACGAAACAGGACAGGTATATTGAGGTTTGCGCAGGGAGATTGATTAGCGTATAATTAAAAATGCTTGTACCTCCGAAGAGCTGGTATCAGAAACCGGTCCAGACCCGGGTCTTGCATTTTTGGATTGTGCACAGCTGCAGGATATTTTTGGAGGAGCGGGATAAGATGCATGGACACAGGACATCCTTTCAGACACTATATGCATACGGGAAGGAACTTCTGATAAAGGCGGATATTGCTGATGCCGCAACAGATGCATGGCTTCTGATGGAATATGTAATGGGTATATCCCATAGTTACTTTTTTGTGCACAGGGAGGATCCGGTGGGGCCGGTTCCTGCCGGGAAATACATTGCATTGGTACAGAAACGATCCGCACATGTACCACTTCAGTATCTCACCAGAGAAGCCTGGTTTTTCGGAAATTGTTTCTACGTGACACCGGACGTGCTTATTCCACGTCAGGACACAGAAAATCTGGTAGAGGAAGCTGACCGGCATCTGCAATCCGGTATGCGCATTCTTGATATGTGTACAGGAAGCGGATGTATTCTCCTGTCACTTCTCAAAAGGCATCCTGATGTGTCCGGGACCGGAGCGGATCTGTCTGAGGCGGCACTTTCAGTTGCCAGGGTGAATCGGGAACGTCTTCATATATCTGAGACCAGGGCTGGATTTTTCCAGGGAGATTTATTTGATGCAATTCCTTCGGGGGAGAAGTATGATATGATTCTGTCCAACCCTCCCTATATTGCTTCGGATGTGATTCCGGGTCTGGACCCGGAGGTACGGGATCATGAACCACATATCGCTCTGGATGGACAAAAGGATGGGCTTTATTTTGAGGAGAAGATTGCTGATGCCGCCCGGCAGTATTTTTGTGCGGACAGGGAATGCTGGATTTTTCTCGAAATCGGTTATGATCAGGGAAGGAGAATGGATGGGGTTCTCAGAAGGCTGGGATATCAGAATGTACATATTCTGAAGGATTTTGGAGGAAATGACCGTATTGCCTGCGGCAGTTACCAATTCAGATAGAAAGGTATGATATAATGTTTGAAAAGCTGGAAGATGTACAGATCCGTCTGGAGGAGATCCTCAATCAGCTTAGCGAACCGGATACAGCCAATGATCCGGCACGCTTTCAGCGTCTGATGCGGGAACAGGCAGAACTGCAGCCGGTTGCAGATGCTTACGCCGCATACAAAAAAAACGAAAATACAATCCAGGAAAATCTTGAACTTCTGGAGTCAGAGAATGACCCGGAATTGCGGGAATTGCTGAAGGAAGAGCTTCAGGATGCCAAAAAACAACGACCTGAATATGAAAAAAAACTGAAACTTCTCCTTCTTCCCAATGACCCCAATGATGAAAAAAATGTCATCATAGAGATCCGTGCCGGTGCCGGCGGTGAGGAAGCTGCGCTCTTTGCAGCGGAGATTTATCGTATGTATGCAAAATATGCCGATAGCAGAAACTGGAAAACAGATCTCGTGAATATGGAGGAGACCGGTCTTGGCGGTGTTAAGGAATGCACATTCAAGGTGAATGGGCAGGGGGCATATTCACGGCTGAAATACGAAAGCGGTGTGCATCGGGTACAGCGTGTGCCTTCTACAGAATCCGGTGGAAGAATCCATACTTCGACCTGCACGGTTGCAGTGATGCCGGAGGTTACAGATGATATTGAAATAGACATACCGGATAAGGATGTCCGGATTGATGTCATGCGTGCATCGGGTAACGGGGGACAATGTGTAAATACGACAGATTCTGCTGTCCGCCTGACGCATATACCCACAGGCATTGTCATATATTCCCAGACGGAGAAGAGTCAGCTGCAGAACAAGGCGAAGGCATGGGCACTTCTCAGATCCAAATTATATTTTCTTGAACAGCAGAAGCGCCATGATGAGGAGGCTGAGCTTCGCAGAAGCCAGATCGGTACAGGAGATCGTTCGGAGAAGATACGTACCTATAATTTTCCACAGGGACGTGTGACAGATCACAGAATTCATCTGACATTGCATCAGATTGATGATATCATGAATGGAAATCTGGATGGATTGATTGATCAGCTTATCGCTGCAGACCAGGCGGCAAAGCTTGCCAGATTACAGTCATAGTGATGAGAAGAAGATAACGATCAGCTTTTTTGAGATAAAGATCAGCTTGCTTCAGACAATGTTAACGAGGTTCGGTTTTAATTATTTTCAACAATAGATTTGAATATAGAACAGATTGGGAGGAAGAGATATGAAGCACACTACACTGGCTGTTATGGCCGCAGGAATCGGAAGCCGTTTTGGAAAGGGTATCAAACAGCTGGAGCCTCTGGGCCCCAACGGGGAGATTATCATGGATTATTCCATTAACGATGCGATTGAAGCAGGCTTTGATAAGGTTGTTTTCATTATCCGCAAGGACCTGGAGAAGGATTTCCGTGAAATTATCGGGAGCCGCATGGAGAAGAAAATCGCATGCTCCTATGCCTTCCAGGAGCTGGATGATCTTCCGGAAGGTTTTGCAAAGCCGGAAGGAAGAACAAAGCCCTGGGGGACCGGACAGGCTATTCTTGCATGCAAGGGCCTGATTCAGGAACCCTTTGCAGTCATTAATGCTGATGATTATTATGGAAAAAAGGCATTCCGTCTGCTCCATGATTATCTGGTTGCAGAGCATCCGACTGAAAATGGGATACACCAGATCTGTATGGCGGGATTCAGACTGGGGAATACACTTAGCGAAAACGGAGGTGTTACCCGGGGCGTATGCGTTCTTGACAGTGAAAGAAATCTGATCGGGGTTAATGAGACACAGAATATCATTCGTACGTCAGGCGGCGCAGCTGTCCATACTGAGCAGGGAGATACACCTATTGACGTGAATGCAATGGTTTCCATGAATATGTGGGGACTTCAGGCGGATTTCATTGATCTGTTAGACGGAGCGTTCCGGGATTTCCTGAAGGATGTTCCGGAGGGAGATCTGAAAAAAGAATTTTTACTCCCAACCTATATTGACCAGCTTCTGCATGAGGGCAAGGCTGTTGTAAAGGTTCTGGACACAGACGAAACATGGTTTGGAGTCACCTATCAGGAGGATAAGGAAAGCGTAAAGAAGGCCTTTGCAGATCTTTGCAGCAAGGGTGTTTATGGCAGACTTGTCTGATCCGGCATTCGCCTGAGTTTTTTCAGACTGAGCCGGAAGGGCAGCCATAGGATTTTTTGATCCGTAAAGGTGGTCACAGGAGTTTTCGGGGATACAGAATAAATCATAAAATGCAGAGAAAGAAGAGAATGAAAACAGTGCATAATCTGAAACGGGTAAAATACATTATTCCGGCAATGCTGCTTGGTGTAACGCTGGTTCTTCCGGGATGTGGAGATACATCTGATACAGCATATGCCAAGGGAATATCTGCGCTCGCATCCGAGGATTATAATACCGCGATCTCTGATTTTCAGACTGCCATTGACACAGATGGACAGGATGCAGAGGGTTATCGCGGAATTGGCATTGCATACCTTAAGCTCGGCAATTATGCGGAAGCTGTGGATGCGTTTTCAAAGTCTTTAAATGCAATCCGGTATCCGGGTCAGAACCAGGACTTCCGTGAGGATGTCCTTCTGTATCAGGCACAGGCATATGTTGAGGAAGCACAGTATGACAACGCCATGACAATTTACAATGAACTCCTTGACTCCAAGGAGCATGCAGGTGAGGCATATCTGCTTCGTGGCAGACTTTATGCACTGGAGAATAAATTCGGGCAGGCGGGGCAGGATTTCCAGAAGGCAGTTGAACTGGATGACTCCTATGATGTGTACATGGAAATTTACAATATCTATACAGAGGGGAACAGACAGGCTGATGGCACTGCTTTTCTGAAGGAGGTACTGAATAAGAAACCGTCGGACGCAGATGATTACTATCAGATGGGGAAGGTATGCTATGTACTCAAGGACTATGAGAATGCGGAGAATTACCTGAAAACTGCGATCGAGAAAAAGGCGGCAGGTGCTGCAGCATTGTTAGGCCGTGTTTATCTGGATGCCGGGGATTATGATGGCGCCACTACCTTCTTTCAGAGCTGCATCGACGATGGAACCGGGGTCTCGCTGGGATATAACGGGCTGGCACTGATAGATATATTACAGGGCAAGTATGATGATGCGCTGCAGAACGTCCAGTCAGGTCTTGACACAAATGAGAAGGACTATCAGGAGGAGCTGCTTTATAACGAGATCATCGCTTATGAGAAGAAGCTTGACTTCGAGACGGCAGCACAGAAGATGAAAAGCTTCCTGCAATCTTATCCGGGAAATACGAAGGCGGTGCAGGAGAATCTTTTTCTGCAGAGCCGGGTGGAGGAGATACAGGCGACTGCTTCGGAGAATGTAGTAAGCTCCTCGGGAACAGACAGTACGACAGAAAATGTTTCCAGTGACAGTACGTCGGGAAATATCTCCGATGGCACCTCCGGGGTCAGTCAGGACAGCAGTACCACGGACAATACATCTTCCTTTGTGGATGAAGACCAGGATGGTTATGACGATAACACCGGTGTGTACTATGGCACAGGTACTGGAAGCGATACTTCCGGGACCTATTATGACGGAAGTACAGACCAGACTTATGGAGAAACTTATGAGAACAGCGGGTGGTGATTCATGCACAGACTTTTCTGAAGTCTCTGCAGGGTGTCAGGATAGCGCATCCGGCCATATCCGGCCTTCTGGCAGGTTTCAGGATATGGGCAGAGGCTGCGCAGACAGAATGCAGGTAGAAAGTCATGTATGAGAATGCAGAAAAAAAAGAACGTGTGATTCTGGTTGCTGTAAACACAGACGATGAAACGAAGGTGCGGGATTCTCTCCAGGAGCTTGAGGCGCTTGCCCAGACAGATGGCGTAGAGGTGGTAACCTCTGTCCTGCAGAATCGGGAAAACCCTGATCCGGGCACATATATCGGCAAGGGCAAAATTGAAGAAATCGCCTCGATGCTGGATATGCTGGAGGCGGATGCCATTATAACGGATGATGAGCTCTCGCCTGCACAGATGAATAATCTTGCAGAAGCACTGCATTGCCGTGTGTACGACCGTACAATGGTCATACTGGATATCTTCGCGAAAAGAGCACAGACAAGCGAGGGAAAAATACAGGTTGAGCTGGCCCAGCTCCGCTACCGCCAGCAGCATCTGGTAGGTATGCGGACTTATCTGTCCCGGCTTGGGGGAGGAATCGGAACCAGGGGACCCGGTGAGAAGAAACTGGAAATCGACCGCCGCCTGATTGCAGACCGAATCAGTGCATTGAACCAGGACCTGAAGAAGGTTGCAGAGCACAGGGAGGTTCTCCGGCAGGGCAGACAGAAGGGCAATATGAAGGTTGCCGCGATCGTCGGCTACACAAATGCGGGAAAGTCCACACTTCTGAATACGCTGACGCATGCGGGGGTTCTCGAGGAGGACGCTTTGTTTGCAACGCTGGATCCTACAACCCGGCTGCTCAATCTCCCGGAAGGCGGGCAGGTCCTGCTGACGGACACGGTTGGCTTTATTCACAAGCTTCCACATACGCTCATTGATGCGTTCCGCAGTACGCTGGAAGAAGTGACACTCGCTGATTATATTGTACATGTGGTGGATGCATCCAATCCACATCTGGAGCAGCAGATGGATGTGGTTTATCAGACACTGCATGAACTGAAGGCGGACCAGAAGAAGATCATCACACTTTTCAACAAGCAGGACAGGGTTGTGCAGAAGGTACATATGCATGATCATCATGCGGATTATGTCATACCGGTTTCTGCAAAGTATGGAGAGGGGCTTGATGCATTCATGCGCATTCTGGAAAAAATCATCCGGGATGAACAGATTTATCTGGAGAGGATTTTTCCTTATCAGGATGCCGGAAAGATCGCAATGGTCCGGCAGGCGGGTACTCTTATGGAGGAGGCATATCTGCCGGAGGGGATCCGGATCCGTGCATATGTCCCCAAAGAAATATATGGGAAATTATAATCGGAAGGAGTCTTAGATATGAGCAGGGAAATGATACAGGATATTTTCAAGAGGACCGGTGCACAGGCACTTTTTATTACAGATCCACACAATATGATGTATATTTCCGGCTTCCGGGGTGGCGAGGGAATGGTATATATCTCTCCGAAACAGCAGGTCGTAATTACGGATTCAAGGTACACAGAAGCAGCGGGTAAGGAGAGCTCTTTTACCGTCATAGAGGAGAACCATGGTCATAAGCGGACGCAGATTCTCAGGGAACTGCTGGCGGTAGATGGTGCTGAGATTGTCGGATATGAGGACAAGTTTATGCGCTGCTATGAGTTCAGCCGTCTCGCCAATTCACTTCCGGAGATTCAGCAGTGGCTCCCGCTGGATGAGAGCATTGATGCAATCCGTCAGGTTAAAACACCGGAAGAGCTGAAGCTGATTGCAAAAGCAGAGGCAATCGGAGATGCTGCCTTTGAAGAAATTCTGAAGTTCCTGAAACCGGGCATTACAGAGCTTGAGGCGGCTGCAGAACTAGAGTATCAGATGAAGCATCATGGAGCACAGGGCTTCTCCTTTAACACAATAATGGCTTCCGGTATCCATTCTTCTATGCCGCATGCCGTTCCGACACCGAAAAAAATTGAGAACGGTGATTTTGTGACCATGGATTTCGGCTGTACCTATGAGGGTTACTGTTCTGATATGACCCGTACCGTAGTTGTTGGAAAGGCGGATGATAAGCAGCGGGAAATCTACAATATTGTACTGGAGGCACAGATGGCCGCACTCGGTGGCATTCATGCCGGCCTTACAGGGGCGCAGTGTGATGAACTTGCCAGAAGCGTGATCCGTAATGCGGGATATGGGGATCGTTTCGGACATGCACTGGGACATGGGGTAGGCCTTTATATACATGAGGAACCACGTTTTTCTCCACAGGATAGCACGGTTATTCAGGAAAACATGGTGATTTCTGTAGAACCGGGTATTTATGTCCCCGGGTTTGGAGGCGTCAGAATTGAAGATCTGGTTGTAATCAAAAAGAATGGCGTAGAGGATCTGTCCCATTCTCCGAAGAATCTGATTGAGCTCTGAGGTTACTGTTCAGAGGTGCGTCAAGAGGACACACCAGTGAACCAATGTCATTTAGTTTAGAGATGAAAACCAGTCTATGTTTTCAAGAATC
>JBJEMO010000159.1:0-9930 GCA_051879715.1 Bilifractor sp. | reverse complement strand
TTAACAAAAAGATGGCTCACAGTCTGTGAGCCACCCCAACATATTTTTCAGAACCTGAAATTCCAACGAGTATAGTCTCATCTGGAAACTGATATAAATCGGCATAAACACGCAGCCGAGAAATCCCCGGAGCTTTGTCATTTCAACGAAAAACCAGTGTTTTACAGGGCGAGCTGGTGCTTATGAAGCATCGCTGTGATGAATTGCTCCAACAGGATCCGGTTCATATCGAAGGGGAGATCATTCGGGTCGAAGTATCGGTTCGGCCTGGCAGTCTTGCTATACTCACGGTATTTGATGATAAACTGGTGAGGCGTGATGCCGTAGTAATTCTTTTTAAACTCTCTAAAGAAGAACTTCACATCGGAGAAACCGCATAGATCTGACACCTCCGGAACGGACAGGTGCGGGTTTTCCAGCAGAAGATGTGAGGATTTGTAGACACGGGCTTTATACAGCAGGTTTTTGAATCCCTCCCCATCTATTTTTTTCATCAGTTGAGAAAGGTAATTCGCTTCATGGTGTGTGAAATCCGCCAGAGACTGGAGCGTGATCTTCTCGTTGTAATGATCCATCAGAAAGCCCATGATCCTGGCAAACAGGTCACGCGCATCAGCAGAAAACTGCGTGGCGTCTTTGTCGACGGAGAGAAACTGGAAGTAATCTGTCATCATCGACATGATCTCTCTGGACAACGCAATGCTGTTGCTTTGACTCTGTTCCGGCAGCAGTCCGGGAAACAACTCTGACGCCATCAGTGAGAGCAGCAGTGCATTCAGATCATACAGATGATTCGTCATCTCCGGAGACATGTCCGGAAGATATTTATTGCAGGCGAAAATGAGATACATGAGATTATCCTGTTCGAAAGCGTCAGAAGACAGGTCGAAATAAAACGAGACAATGAGATTGTCCCCTGATGCTGTCGCGTAATGGATGTCATCTGCATCAAAAGAGAACAAATCTCCGGATTCCAAAGTCAGCACTTCTGCTGTAGAAGTTACGGTAACGGTTCCGGACAGACATAACAGGATCTCCAGTACACCTTCATGGTAATGGGGTTTTTCGTTTGTAACAGAGTACAGCTCCAGACTGTACGGTTTTCCTTCAGATTGAACTATCTTGCGGTCAACAAACATGTCTCTTGCTTTTTTCTCAAAAAAATGGGTTGTTATTTATAAAAATTATAGTTCAACCTGCAGAATTGGTCAATTGTTTCTGGCGGACGTTCAAAATATAATTTAGAAAAAACAAAATAGTACAGGTTTTGAGGCGAATGTACGCTACGATTTCTAAGGAGGTCCATTATGAAAGAGAAATTAAAGCTAAGAGACGAAAATGGAAAGATCTATTTCGGATGGTGGGTCGTTCTCCTGGCAGCCCTTATGGGTTCACTGGTTTATAACGGCATCATATCAACATCAGGCTTGTTCTTGATCCCAGTCACAACAGAATTGGGAATCCCGGTTGCATCCTTCTCGGCCTATGTATCGATCCTGTCACTGACGAATATTGTCGTTCTGTTCTTCATATCGAAGAAAATCAACAGGAATAACATCAAGAAGCTGATGTTCGCTGCATTGCTGTCAGGTATTGTGGGATTCAACGGATTCTTTCTTGCGAAATCCATCGTGCAATTTTACTTTTTCTCTGTTTTCCTCGGATTCAGTTTCGCAGCGGCAACGATGACGCCGTGCACTATTCTGGTCACAAACTGGTTCGGTGAAAAAATCAGAGGACGTGCTATGAGTATCTATATGGGCGGGGTTTCACTGATTGGAATCGTGTTCATGAACGTTATCAACTATATCGTTGTACATTTCGGATGGCAGATCGGATATCTTTCACTGGCGATCTGCATCGCGCTCTGCATTCCGTTCGTTCTGAAGATCGCTGTATGGGGTCCAGAGGACAAGGGCATTAAGCGTATGGGAGAACTGGAAGAAGGAGAAAAGACAGCAATGGAAGCCAGCAGCCGTCAGCTGACAGGCTATACCTTCAAAGAGGGCATGAAGAAGCCAATCGTATGGATATCATTCATCGCCTGCATCTTCATCGTGCTGGCGTCATCCGCAATCTTGCAGCACGGTGTACCTACTGTTGTTATGGCAGGGTACTCACAGACTTACGCAGTATTCCTCTCAACAATGATTTCCGCAGCTCTGATCGTGTCAACAATCATCGTCGGATGGATTACTGACAAGGCAGGCCTTTGGGTTGGTACCTTCGTGACATCCATTGGGTTTACACTGGCAGCACTGGGATACGCATTCATGGCAGACATGCCTGTTCTCGTTTATCCGGCAATTCTGGCATACGTATTCGGCGTACCTGCTGTCAACCTGATTTCACCGCTTGTCGTAACACACATCTGCGGTGAAAAAGAAGCACCAAGATTTATTGGATATGTTAATATCTTTATTGGAATCGGCGGTATCTTCGGCGCGCTGATCGTCGGCGCATTGTTCGACCTGACCGGAGCCTATAAAGTGCCTTGGCTCATTATGACGATTATCCTGGCTGCTGCTTTGGTAATGAGGGCTATCGTTACAACGAAGAAATGCAAGTACTCAGAAGAACACGCAGAAGAACTTGCAGCAGAATAGAGAGGGTATTCCAATGAAAGCAGACAGAGTATTAAAAAATGCCAGCATCTATTCAGTCAGACTGGATGACAGCCTAATCAGAGCAGAGGCGCTGGCAATCAAAGACAGTAAAATCATCTATGTTGGGGATGAAAGCGGTCTGGAAGATTATATCGATGATGAGACGATTGTCACAGACTGCCATGGCAACACGGTTCTTCCGGGACTGGCGGATGCTCACGCCCATGTCGGTATGTCCGCGCGAAAGCTGCTGGCTGCGGATCTGGCATACCAGATGCCGCTGGAAGGTGAAACAGCTGAAGGATATATGGACAGATATCTGAGAAAGGTCAAGGACTTTGCGGACGCCCATCCGGATATGCCGTTGGTACATGGTTATGGATGGGGCAGAGAATTTACTGTTATGGGAGCACTCGGTGAAGTCAGGATCCCGACGAGACATGATCTGGACTCGGTTGTTCCCGACAGACCGGTCGTACTGGATTCCTACTGTGCCCATGCTTTATGGATGAATACAAAGGCAATCGAAATGGCAGGGTTGGATGAGAATACACCGGATCCTGAAGCGGGCATCATCGGCCGCGAAGAGAACGGCTATCCAAATGGATATTTCCAGGAACCGGTCGTCATCAATGACGTAATATCCAGAATTGAAGGATACCAGTTCTCAGAAGAAGAATACAAGGAGTCAATCAGACTCTATCAGAAAGAAGTTGCCGGACCGAATGGAATCACACTGGCAGCGGATTGCCTGTACGGAGCTGATTCGACAGCTGCCATGGTGCAACTGGGACGCGAAGATGCACTGAACATGCGTCTGAAAGGTGTCTACGGAATCTATGAAGGCACTATGGATGAGGATCTGAAGTACGCGATCGAACACAGAGAACAGGATCAGGCCGGAGATTTCGGCATCGATACAGTCAAGTATTTTGTCGAAGGAGAACTGTCCATCATCGGTGGCAAATACTATACAGAATCATTCCTCAAAGAACGGAATCTGCCAAAAGGACATGTAGAGCCTTTGCTTTGGAAACAGGAAAATCTAGAGCAGTCCATGGACGACGCATTAAAAGCTGGATTCAATATTCATGTGCACGCAATGGGAGATAACAGTATCCGTGCCAGTGTCAGAGCAATCGATTCTGCCCAGAAGAAGAATCCGGATGGGTCATATAGGAATATCATTGCCCACGTAATGGATATTACGCCAGAGGACCGCAGACTCATGGCGGAGGATCATATCATCGCAAGCATCCAACCTTACTGGATGGCTGATACAGAAGAGACAGAAGCCGGAATGGCACAGATCATTGGAGACCGCTGCAAATACCTTTATCCGAATAAGACGCTAGTGGATGAAGGTATCGTCACAGCATATGGTTCCGACTGGACCGTTTCTGTGCCGGTCACCATGAACGGACTGCAAACTGCAATCACCAGATCTGCATACAACATTCTGGATGGTGGGAGAAAAGACATGATTTTGGGACCGCCTGAGGATCCGACGAGAGACATCGTGGACTTCAAGCAGGCTATCAAGAGCTTCACCATAAATGCGGCTTATCAGCATAATCTGGAAGACGTGACTGGCAGTCTGGAAGTGGGTAAATCCGCGGATATAGCTATCATTGACTGCAATCTTGAAAAAGTCGACGTTTTTGAAATCTGCAAGGCAAAAGTTATAGAAACAATTTTCAAAGGCAAAAGCGTATTTAAGCTATAAAAGACTGTATCTAAGAACAGAACAGGAAGGTATTCAGCATGTCAAAGTCAATACTAATTAAAAACGCGAAGATATGGACGGCTGACAAAAATAATCCCTGGGCAGACGCCATCGGCATCTGTGGAAAGTATATTGATTTTGTCGGCAGGGAGGAAGACACCGGCGGAACATACGATGAAGTGATCGATGCGCAGGGGAAACTTCTGATTCCCGGCCTGATCGACAGCCATACCCATGTGGGGGCTATGGCGACCAGTCTGTGGAGCTTCCTGCTGGAGCCGAAGGAATATGGTTCCATGGATGAAGTCATGCAGGAAGTGCAAAAGTACGCACAGGAGCATCCGAAGGAAGAAGTGCCGTACATCTATGCTTATTCTTGTCCGACGGAACTGATGGACGCAGAGCGGCCGGACAGAACGTTTATGGATCAATATGTTACAGACAGGCCGGTCCTGCTGTGCGACGCCAACTACCACAGGTGTCTGGTCAACAGCCGCATGCTCGAACTCATGGAAATCGATGAGAACACGCCGTACAATAATCATGATTCCAAGAATTATGAGCGGTACCAGGACGGCAGACCGAATGGCATCATTCATGAGAGAGTGCACGAGTTCAATCACGATATCGACAGGATGTTCGACAAGATCAACTGGCATCCGCCAAAAGGATCAGAAGACGGCATCATGAAGCCGATCATGGATATCCTGCAGAAGTACGGTATCTGTGCAGTACACGACGGGTTCAATGAGACAGAGGATCCGTTGATCGGCATGAAGAAGCTGGAAGCAGATGGCGGCCTGCACTGCCACTACTATGCGATTCCGCTAGTCAGCAAGATTGAGGACTTTGAGGACACCATCCGCACTGCGAAAGAGTGGAAAGAGAAATACGAAGACGAATACATCCACATTAACACCATCAAACTGTTCCTGGACGGAACCAACGAACTGGGCACAGGGGCTTATATCGACCCGATGGCAAACGATCCGGACAGCAGAGGCATCATGAACCATACAGAAGAAGAGATGATTATGATGTTCACCAGGGCGAATCAGGAGCATCTGGATGTCCAGGTCCACCTGGTCGGTGACCGGTCCTTCCGGACGTCGCTGGACGCGGCAGAGAAGGCAAGAGCAGCAGAGGAGAAGGAGGGCAGAGAATTCACAAGTAGAATCACACTGCTGCACTGTGAACTGACACATCCGGACGACAGGAAACGTCCAGCGCAACTGGGATTATACATCAATTTCACACCGATCTGGGCTGCCGGACTCTTCGGAGAAGGATCAAAGGTCTTCCTCGGCGAGGAGCGCTTTAACTCGATGTACGCATTCAGCGAGATGATTGAGAGCGGCGCCGTGGTCAACTTCTCATCGGATCTTGTCGATGGAGAATTCCTGGAATTCCTTAATCCGTTTACAGGCGTAGAGATAGGCCATACAAGGTCATTCCCGGCTCTGACGGGAACCGATATCCCGCGGGAGCCGGCATCCGAGTGTCTGTCCATTGAAGATCTCATGCTTGGGTATACGATCAATAACGCAAAAGGCATGGGAATCGACGCCAGGATGGGAAGCCTGGAGAAGGGGAAACTGGCAACACTATGTATCCTTGACCGGGACATCTTCACGGCGGAGGCAGACACGATCCATGAAACAAAGGTAGAGACGTTTATGTTCGAGGGAGAAATCCTTGGATGAAACGCGTACGCCGTGAACGGAGATCTGGGAAATGATTCCCGTAGTAAGGAGAACGATATGGCAGTTGACAAAGTATTATTCAACGGCAAAATCTACACAGAAAATCCGGCGGTGCCCTGGGCGCAGGCTATGGCAATCGACGGTAAAAAACTGGCTTTTGTAGGCGATAACGACGCGGCGAAAGTGCTGGCAGAGGATGCGACAGAGCTTGTCGACCTGGAAGGCCGCACGGTCATTCCGGGGCTTCTGGACGGACATACCCATCCGGCAACGGTTTCCAAGACCTACTGGTTTGTCAGAGGACCGCTGACCTATGACAGGGACGAGCTGATGGCGAATATCAAAGAATATGCGGAGAAATATCCGAAGGAAGAAAAGCCGTATTTCTATTACGAAAGCTACTTCACAACGACATTCGGAACAGAAGGCCCGAACAAGAAAGATCTGGACGCGATCATCAGCGACCGTCCGGCCCGTATCCAGGACTTTGGCGATCACGCCTGCTGGTACAATTCCGTCGCTCTGGACATGCTGAAGGGAGAGGACGGCAAGCCCCACAGCATCAGCCCGATCGGGGAGCCGGAATTCAAGAAGGATGAGAACGGCGGATACACCGGATGGTGTCTGGAATCCGCGGTAGAAGGGGACGTTGGCATTTTCGAGGCGCTGGGCTGGAAACCTGAAAGCGTCATGAATGATGAAATGTCCAAGCCGCTCTTTGACTATTTCCGCCAGTACGGGATCATGGCCATTATGGACGGGTTTACCGAGGGAGAAGAGAACCTGAAGTACATCTACGAGCTGGACAAGGCCGGCAAACTTGGCATGTTCTACGAGGCGTCCTCCATCATGTCTACGCCGGAGGATCTGGAAGAGTCCATCGCTGTCGCGAAGGACTGGCAGGCGAAGTACACCACAGAGCACATCCGCTGCAATACGGTGAAATTCTTTATCGACGGCACCAACGAGATGGGAGACTGCCTGTCAACGGAACCGTTCCACAACGATCCGTCCGGGACTAACTGTGGCGAAGCCTACGCTACCATGGAGGAAATGCGTGACACTATGGTTCGTCTGAATGAGGAGAAACTGGACTTTCACGTGCACACCATCTGCGACGGAGCATTCCGCCTCATGTGTGACGCGGTAGAAGCAGCACAGAAGATCTGCGGCGACAGCTGGTGCATCAAAGTAACGCTGGCCCACTGTGAGATCATCCATCTGGACGATATCAAGCGGGTCAGGGAACTTGGCATCTACGTCGACTATTCCACCCACTGGGCTGGCGGATACTTCGGCGAGGGCGCGATTCCGTTCCTGGGACAGGAGCGCTGGAACACCATGCACGATTACCACAAGATCATTGAAGACGGCGGCAAAGTCGGCTTCTCCAGCGATGTGTTCAGCTACCAGGAGGCGACGCGTGCCAACCCGATGATCGGCATGCAGGTCGCGATGACCAGAGTCGATCCCTGGGTGCCGCTGGATCCGGAAAAGTATCCGGGCAGCGTCCGTCCGCCGGTCGAGGGCAAGCTGTCCATCGAGCAGCTGATCCACGGATACACTGCAGTGAACGCAGAGCGTATGCGGCTTGATGACAAAGTGGGTTCACTGGAAGCAGGGAAGCTGGCCAACTTCGTTGTGTTCCGGGAAGACATCTTTCAGGCCGCCCATGAACATCCGGAGAACTTCTCCGAGATCGATCCGGAGTGCACCTGGTTCGAAGGAGAAGAGCGGCATATTGTTTCAACACTGAAGAAGGACCGTTAGTGACCGTAACGCAGGACAAGCCGGTCCGCGATATAGTCTTTGAGAATGGACTTTGTTTCCGAAGGGGCTGTTGCACCAGAATGCAGCAGCCCCTTCTTTTGCCTCGAAACGCGGCCAAGAACTCCTGAAAGCATTGAAAACAGGATTTCATTAGCCGCGTTTTGAAATTACAGATCTTCTGAATCTGCCATGCAAAAAGGATAATTCATAGGAGGAATATGATATAATTAGGCATCAAAACAGCAACTATTCCGAAAAGGACAGATAGGTGCGTTCCTCAGCGCATGGCTCGGTGGGCTGCTGTTCGATCAGACGGGCAGTTATGTAACTATCTGGATGATTGACGTGGCGCTTTGTGCCTTTGCGAGTATTATGAGCTTAAGAATCAGAGATACCTTCAATAATTAATGGTAAGCCTGATAAATCGAAGTTTTGGAGGTGTTAATCTTGAAAATAGATTTCAATAAGATAGAATCAAAGACATTTCCGGGGATGAACAATGGCACTGGTATAATGAGTGCCCGCATGTATCATGACGATTCCTATCGGATCATTCCCACATCGATTCATCCGGGCGGAAGCATTGGTATTCATAAACAGGAGTCCGGCGATGACATGAACTATATCATCAGCGGGACAGGCAAAGCGATCTGCGATAGCGTAGAGGAAGAACTGAAGCCAGGAGTCATGCACATTTGCCCACAGGGATCAGAACACGCTATTGTCAATACTGGAGATGAGGATCTGGTGATGCTGACGATTGTTGTGGCAAGATAGATACTTTAATGGATAATGTCATGAAATATGAAATCCGACTTATACAGAGTGACAAATCACTGCATGAACACGAAAAAGTGGAGAAAAATAAGGGGATGAACAGGCTGTGAGATCATCGAAACCGTTGGTACAGCTGGGCTACAGAGAATAACACGCCCTGTCCCTGCAACCAAGAACATAATCGCTGGAGCCCAGTAGTACCAAGCGTTTCAGCGTTTTTAACGTTTCGACGAAATGGTCAAAATTTCCATATTTAAACAGAGAAAACTGACAAATATCAACAAAATATCAACTGTTTACGCTTTTTTTACGCATCTGGGACATTAGACAGTGGACTGCGAATTATGGTAAAAACGCTGAAACGCAGTGATACCAATGGTTTCAGAGGTTTTGGATGTTCCGGAAGATTAACACCCTGAGGTCAGACCCTTAGTAACTTGTTGATTCATAGTGGAACATGGTGAATTCACGACGTTTCTATATGTTACAATAGATTTCGACAAACGGGGTAATTGTGACCTGCGGGGTATAGAGGAGGATTAATACGCGTATGGGGAAATTAGTTATTATCATTTGCGTTATATTATTGGCTGCCATCAGCGCAGTGATTTTTCCAAAAGACAAAAACGATAACAAAGTCGTCAGTAGCAAAGACCTGCACGAAAAAATGAATGAGGAGAGAAAGGCCGAAGGAAAGTATAGCATACCGGCGATTAACTCTGGACAGACAAGTACAAACACGTATGCGCGAAAGGATAAGTCCTGGAGCAGTGTTCCTGACTTTTTCTATAAAATGATAAAGGGTAAAGATAAGAAGTAGAGGAGATTAGACTATGAGTAAAAAGAAGAAACGGAGCGTCCCTGTAGCTCCACCCAAGCAGGAAAAGAAAATGGTCATAGACATGAATGCCATCAATCTGAAAAAGGAGCACACTGTTCCAGGGTTCAGAATAGGGCGTCACATGACCGAGAAGGACAGACCTCGCAAGAAGGACTGGAAAAGAGAATACTACAAAGGCAAAGAGTCGGAGAGGTATAACAGTGATACCAACACCGGCTCTTACTTTATCTGCGTTTAGAACAAACTTTCCAATATTTCCGCATTCCTTTCATCAGCTTTTTTAAACACATGCGCATAAACATTCGTGGTTGTACTCACTTGCGCATGACCCAACCTCCTGCTGACGGAAACCGGATCGACACCTGCGTAGATCAGCGCTGAAGTCAACTGAATAATCGACGGCATAATCTGTTGTTATTCCTCCCAGGTTATTTAGTTGTTCCAGAAGCATATCATATTGTCCGGTTTTTGGGACGGAAAACGAGTATAATGGTAATGAGGAGGTGT
>JBJEMO010000158.1:0-9930 GCA_051879715.1 Bilifractor sp. | reverse complement strand
CACTCGCGGTAAATGGCATTTTCCGCGAGGTCGTGGCTTAAGACGCCCTTCCAGTAGGTCTCAAATGAATTGTGGATCGAGTGCCAGTGCCAGTACTCAACCATGTTCGCGCCGGACGCGAGGTGGCTGAACGCCTGCAGACGGAGCTGCCCAGGATAGGGTGTCCAGTCCGGATAGCCCTGCGCCTCCGTCTCGAGGACGAGGTAGTTCCGGGAGCTTGTCATGCCGCATCGCCCACCATTTCCGGCCGCGCCGTCCCCTTTGATCGACCGCGTCAGGTCCCCGCCGAACGCGATCTCCGCGCCCGTGAGCTCATCCTGCGTCGGGTGATAGATATCACACCCCGCGATGGTCACTGCATTTGCCGCATGAAAATGATTGACAGACGGCTGGACGCCAAATGAATACCCTCTCCAGTCGAAGTCAAAATTGTGTGTGACGAACTGGTCCGGCCGCTTGTATTCATTTACGATATTTGCCTGCCACTTAAGGAACTCGTCGACGAGCCCGCGGCGGAACTTGTCGAACTCCGCCGCAAGCGACCCATTGATCGTGCCGCGCACGTCCGGGAAGTCCTCCCAGCGATTAATGCGGTTGCTCCAGTAGTCGAGACCGAACTCCCTGTTCATCGCCTCGATGTCGTCATGAAATTCATCTCGCAGGTAGCGGACGAAGGCCTTCTGCACGTTCGGACCCGCCGTGTCGTAATATTTCGTCTCGTTGTCGAGCTGATAGCCGATCACGCATTTCCTGCCCGCCGTCACCGCAAGGAGCTTTCGGATCAGCCGCTCCGCGTAGAACCGGTAGGCCGGACTCGTGATGTCCATGATCTGCCGCGCACCGTACATACCGGGGCCCTTGTGCGTCACCGCGAGGACCTCAGGGTGTGCATTTACTAGCCACGAGGGAACCGCGTACGTCGGCGTCCCGATAATCACGGAAATGTCATGCTTCTCCATCTCGTCAAGGACGCGCGTCACATGCGAAAAATCAAAGACGCCCGGCTGCGGCTCCTCCGTCGCCCACGTCGACTCCGCGATCCGCACAACATTCATGCCGGCCTTTTCGAGCATATCCGCATCCTTTTCGAGGCGCTCGCAGGGCATGTATTCATCATAGTAAGCCGCGCCGTAAAGTAA
Organism: Bilifractor sp.; assembly: GCA_051879715.1. Taxonomy (GTDB): domain Bacteria; phylum Bacillota; class Clostridia; order Lachnospirales; family Lachnospiraceae; genus Bilifractor. The sequence continues at coordinate 8,791 of JBJEMO010000158.1, read as the reverse complement.
GTGATCCATCATGTCTTAATCCTCCATATCATCTGATTCGAATTCGAAATGAAATTCTTGTCCCTTTATCCGGTTCTGATTCAATCGTAAACCGGCACTCTTTTCCGTATAATATGTATAATCTGCGGTATACATTTCGCACACCAATCGCATTCTTCTGCGTCATATCCCTGCACTGTTCCAGCAGCTCGTCTACCCTCTCAGAAGACATGCCAACCCCATTGTCACTGACTGCAAACTGAAGCCATTCACCCTCCTGATGGATACTGATTTTCACAATTCCCTGCCTGTCGACGAGCGCCTCAAGACCGTGAATAATGCTGTTTTCTATCAGCGGCTGTAGCAGAAATCCCGGCATCTCATACTGCTTCACATCTTCCGGGATGTCAAATTCTGCCGTCATGCGATCTCCAAATCGGTAATGCTGTACGCGCAGGTATGATTCCACTACCTTCAGCTCATCCTCTATTTTGATAATCGCCTGCTGCTTGATACTCGCCCGAAGAATATCCGCCAGCGAAACAGCCATGTCTGTAATCTCATTACTCCCCACAGAAAAGCCCATCCAGCTGATCACGTCAAGACTGTTATACAGAAAATGAGGATTGATCTGCATTTTCAGAAACTCTATTTCCGCCTCCTTATTGGCCAGCTCCAGATCATAGACCTTTTTATGGAGTTCCTGTACACTATCCGCCATACCGTTATATGCTCTGGTAATTGCAGCAATCTCATCATTTCCTGTCACTTCAACTCTGGTATCCAGTTTCCCCTGTCCAAATTCATTCATACCTTCAAGCAGTCTTTCCGTCGGTCTCATAATTCTGTTAATCGCAATGCCTGTTACAATATTTGAGCCGATAAAAGCAGCCAGTACAACGCAGGTAAATGTCAAAAAGGCCAGAAAAATCGTATGTCTTGGCTGACTTGTGCTGACAGTTGTAAGCAAAGTCCAATCTTCATTTCCGCCAGATCGCACACGATAATAGCTTTCTTCTCCCGATGACAAATCCCTGATAATGCCACCCTTTTCACCAATTGCTGCAAGTTTTACGAGCGAGAGCTGATCGTTTTTCTGTATTACATCCGATTCCGACTCACTTGACTGCTTCTCCGGAACTTCATCATCTGAAAGCAGCTGATTCACATTTTTTCCTACTGTACCTTCTTCCGTGCTGGCAATAACCGTACCATTCTTCTCAATCAGATATGACCTTGCCGCATAATCCCCCACTTCAGAGGGAAGCGCATCCGCCATAAATGCGTATTTGCATATAATCACCATATACCCAATCGGCTTAATCGTATCTGTGCTCAGAATTGCTCTTGCCATGCACAAATAATGCGTATCCCCTGCAATTCCCCACAGAGCCGCTCCGTTCGCCCGATAAATCTCATCACTGGTCATCGGATAATCCAGGTATTCTCTGTTTGTTGTCCCGATAAAAATCTCGTCGTCCTGCAGAGAATAAATTCTTGCAGAAATAATTCCATCTACATTCAAAACATCCGCCTGAATCTGCCGGGATATATTTGCCTCGTAGGTTTGGATCTCAGACTGCCGATGAAGCTTATTTTCAGTCGTATCTGCATTAATCGCATTCAGGTTCTCCTTCACTACATTGTCCGCAATAATCGCTATGCTGAGCTGTGTCAGAGAATTCGAGCGGTTCATTACATTCGTATATGATAAATCCGATGTATCCTGCAAATGAGCATCCGTCTGCTGACGATATTCCCTGTAATAACGAAACGTGAAAAAGGCAAGAAGAGCAAAACCGGCAATCAGAAAAAGTACTGTATAAATTCTTTGAATCGACCGATGGAGACTGCCTGTTGTATGTCGGATCTGTCTCTTCTCTGTTGCTGTCATACCTGCTCCTCTCTGCCGCATCAGGACGTGCCGTTTACGTCATCGCGCTTTCTGTTCCGTTTGTCTGAATGTGCTTCGGACAAACCAAGAACATCCTTGAAATTCGGAACATCATCTTCATCTGTCAGTTTATGTCTGTAGTCAGACGGACTGCACTCATAATACTTCCGGAAGACCTGCGAAAAATATCTTTGATCCGTAATTCCCACTTTTTCCGCCACTGATCCGATTTTCTCTCCCTCTGCAAGAAGTCTCGCCGCTTCTGTCATCCGCACTGCGCTCAGAATTCCGGCAAATGATTCTCCCGTCTCCTTCTTAATCTTCTTGGAAAGGTAATTTTCCGAAAAATGACATTCCGCAGCTATTTCCCGCAACCCAAGTGGCTGACTAAACTCAGTCGCAATCCGTTTCAATATATCCGAGGTGACAGATGTCGTTTTCGGAAATGCATTCATCACCTGCGACAGAAGATCAAAGCTCCCTGACTGGGATTCATATTGGCGGACGACCTTATTTTTATATCGTTCCTGCTCGAGCCTGATTTTAACGCGGTTCACAGTCTCCAGAATATCCTTCGGCCGAAGCGGCTTCAGCATATACTCATACACACCATAGCGGATTGCTTCCTGCGCATATTGAAATTCGGAGAATCCGGTAAGAAGAATCACTGCTGTGTCCATCGATTTTTCTTTAATCATCCTTGACAAATCCAGGCCCGTAAAGCCCGGCATCCGGATATCAAAAATCACAATGTCCAGCTTTTCTGTATTCAACAGATTCTCAGCCTCATATCCATTTGCCGCTGAATAAACTTCGTCAATACCGATTGATTTCCAATCAAGGCTCAGCATTCCGCGACGAATCAGTTCCTCATCATCCGCAATCAGAAGATTCATCTCACACCTCCTCGCATTCATTGTACCGTCCAAAAAAACTTATGAGAATATAGCAAACAACAGAAATACAGAATCAGACCGGTGTCAGATCAAATCTACACCGGTCTTCTGTCTGTGTCCGTATATGATCAGCTTACACTGACCTCATTATCCCTTGACAGCCCCTGCGACCATTCCTTCCATAATCTGCCTGTGAAGCAGAATATAAACGAGAATGCTCGGAATAACTGTAATCAGAACAGCTGCGATCATCGCAACATAATCAGTTGAATACTGTGCCTGGAAATTTGTCAGTCCGACCGGCAGAGTCATCATATCGCTGTCTGTCAGAAAAACTCTCGGCAGAAGGAGGTCATTCCAAACGTTAATGAACTGAATAACCGCAACGGTAACCACTGACGACTTCGCAACTGGCATAATAATTTTGAAAAATGTCTGCGGAACGGTTGCTCCGTCAATGATAGCTGCCTCCTCCAGCTCTTTCGGTATATCACTCATAAATCCGGTGATGATGAAGATCGACATCGGAAGCCCGACTGCGATCTGCGGCAGAATGACCGCCCAGTATGTATTCAGAAGATTCAGTGTCTTGAAGATCGAAAATAAAGGAATAATCAGAGCGTAAATCGGGATCATCATGCCCAGCAGAAATAAACCGTAAACCGTTTTAGACAGCTTCCATTTCATCCGGCTGATCGCATAGGATGCCATCGTTGCGAGGATTGCGGTCACAATAACTGCGCTAAATGAAATGATTACCGAGTTTGCGAAGTATTTCAGGATCCCGCCCTTGACAATCGCGTTGACATAATTGACCGGACTCCAGGATGCCGGCAGTCCCCAGGTATTCGTGTACAGCTCCTGATTCGTCTTAAATGAAGACAGGAACAGCCAGAAAAGCGGAAACAGACACATAATCGCGAAGATAATCATCAGGACATACTGGACAGCCAGAACGATTTTTTCAGATGTTGTTTTTTTCATTTTCCTCACCTCAATTCTTCGTTCCGAACGCCAGATCAGAAATCTTGACCGTCGCAATGCAGAGCAGCATCAGAATCACGCCAATTGCGCAGGCATATCCGTACCGCATGATGTTAAATGACTGATAGTACATATACGTTGACATAACTTCAGTCGCATGATTAGGACCGCCGTTTGTCATAACCGCAATCAGATCGTAGTATTTCAGAGATCCGGTAATGATCAGAACCGTATCGATCTTGAGAATCGGCTTGATCAGCGGAAATGTAATATAGCGGAACTGCTGCCATCCGGTAGCACCGTCAATCTCGGCAGCCTCATAAAAGGACTGGTCGATATTTCTCATAGCCGCCAGCTGAATGACCATGTGGTATCCTACAAACTGCCACATAACAACCACAATGATGCACAGAAGCGCAACCTTCTTATTAGCAAGCCATACCTGTGCAAGACTTCCGAGACCTACGGCCTTCAGAAATGCATTGAGAAGACCGTAGTTGCCGTTGTAAATGAATGTCCATGTAAGACCTACCGCTACGCCGCAGAGGACACTGGGAAGGAAGAATACCGTCTGAAAGAAGGATGAACCTTTGATCTTTTTGAAAATCGCATTGGCAAAGAACATTGCCAGTGGGAGATGCGCAATCAGAGATCCGATGACCATCAGGATATTGTTCCAGAAAGCGTGTGTGAACGTTGTGTCATGAAGAAGGTCAATATAATTTTTCAGCCCCACAAATGTGCTGCCCGACATAAGATCTGTATCGAAAAGCGACAGGTACACATTGTAGAGGATTGGGAACAGTGCAAAAACAGCATAGACGATAAATGCAGGAAGCACAAACATTGCTATGGTTTTCTTATTCCCCATAGTCTTTTCCATATGTCAGTCTCCTTCCATCAGGACTTGGATTCCGCATATGACTCAAGATCATCATATGTTTTCTGCGGATCATCACCATTAGCGATCGCAATGCCCTTGTTATTGAATTCATTGCCAAGGTCAGTATCCATCCGGTCAAACCATGCCGTCATATCAGTCGTTTCACTGAAGCAGTTGAGGACATCCTGTCCGAGATCAGAAACCTTGGATGTATCAACATTGATGGAGACAGACGGCATCTTGCCATAGTTGTAAAGGAGATTCTCCTCATTTTCTGCACTCGTCCAGTACTTGAGGAACGCAACAGCGGCATCAACATTCTTGCAGTTCTTTGTGATTGCGAAGGAATTATCCAGTGCACCGACATTAACGCCCTGATACTGGGAATCAGAAGCCGGGAATTCGAAGCACCCGATATTGCCCGCAACAGAAGTCGCATTACTGTCATCGAGTGTTGACACTTCCCATGTGCCGTTAAAGTACATTGCGGTCTGACCGTTCTGGAATAAAGCGCGGGCTTCATCACCGCCGACTCCTGTAAATCCATCCTCAAAATTGCCTGCATCAATTTCGGACTGGAACATCTTCGCGGCTTTCACAAAGCTCTCATCATTCCACTTACCGGTTCCGTCTCTCAGACCGTCAAAAACAGCCGATCCGGCAAGGCCATCTGACAGCTGCTGAATATACTGAGAAACCAGCCACGCATCGTCGGATGTTGCCGCAAGTGCTACCGGTGTTACGCCTGCACTCTTTAACTTCTTGCACGCATCAAGATACTCGTCATAAGTCGTCGGGACTTCTATTCCATTGTCCTTGAAGATCTGCTTGTTGTAATACATGACCGCCATGCACTGAGCTGTCGGCACACCATAAATATCACCATTATAGGTAAGCTGGTCCAGTGTGCCATCATTAAAGCTGTCGGCCCAGTCCTTGTCATCATCAAAGTACTTCTGGAGATCAACAATTTTGTTGCCATCGACAAAATTGCCGAGATAGCCAAGCTCATATGTGAAGATAATATCCGGCTCCGCATCTGAAGCCATCATAGTTGCAAGCTTCGTCTTGTAATCTGATGTGCTGAGAAATTCCGGCTCGATCGTAACGCCGTATTCGTTGCTTTTGTTAAATTCGTCGATGATCTTTCTGTAGCCTTCTACGAAAGAATCAGACTCTGTACCACTGAGCATCATTGAAAGCTTTGTTGAAGAACCGCTGGTCGAACCACTGGATGTACCTGATTTTGAAGATGACCCGCATCCTGCAAGCATCCCCGCTGCCATTGCTCCCGCCAGAAGAACTGACATTGTTTTCTTTCCGTTCATAACCCTTTTCCTCCTCGTGCCAATTGTAAATATGCTGCATTGTGTTCCACCGGTGTTCCTTTGTTATGAATACTTTACCGCACAAGCACCAAGTGAAGAAGAGAATGAAATGGACGGTTTTGTTGAAATTTCTTCCTGTTTTTTGATCGCAATTTTTCTTTTGTGCATTTTGCTCATCTTACCCAAAAGAAAAACGTCCGCTCAAAATGAGCAGACGCTTCTACGAAAAACAGGCATTGCGATCCAACTGATCTGGCTTTATTAATTCACTGGCTACATTCCGCTTCCTGCTACCTCTACCTGTCTGCAGATTCACATCATTTGTGCCGCCATATCAGCAATAAAACTTGGCTTTTGCATTTCGGCAAGATAGCTGGAATGAATGCGCGCTTTCGTCCCATCTTCTGTTGTTATCTCAATAGTATACCAGGCGCCAGTTATATCATAGGCTTCAACGATTTGAAAAGAAGTTACATTAACTATCGATTCCGCATTCCGCTTGTCCGGATAATATACCAATTGCTTTTTTATCGGCAATCCCAACATCTTTCGAGCTGCCTTTTCATCATCACTCGGATTTTCGCATCCGCTATAAATCTTGTCCGTATCCATGCCATTCCTCCCGACCATTCAAAGTATTTCTACTGTATCTCGATCTGAATTACGATTTTTCCCATAAAAAATCTTTCCGTGTTCCAGATTTTCACGATACATACAGGCCTTAGAATACAGCAAATTTTCATGTAAACACTTTCCCGCATCAGAACACTGTTCAACCATGCTGCAACAGCCAAATTTATTTGCCTTTGATTCATATCTTTCGATGCAATAAGCAGTATTTGCGCGTATGTACGCGACCAGATTCGGAGAAGTGCATTGCATACGAATTCTGGCAGCTCCAGCATCTATATCAGTTTTCGTTCTGGTGAGCACCTCTGCATCTCCCGGAAGAAAAGCCTGCAAATCTTTTTCTTGTGCTTCCCGCATTCTGAGCTCAATATCGTTCGGTCTGCTCTGAGCCTGACTCAGTGATATTGTAACAACGATCTTGTTCTGTTCCCTTTTTTCGCCAGAAATACGCGGATAATCCGGCTCCCAGATACACACGCTATGGCTGACAATCTTTCCTTTCATCTTTCCCTTTTGCCCATAGTTATCTGAGAGGTACAAGGTTTCCACCGGAAGCTTATATTCTTCTGCCAGTTTTTCCAACATCAACCGTATTTCCTGCTTCCAATTATTTTGCCCCCTGCCATCTATCTCTATTTCTTCGCTAATTGAATTTTCAAGCGTATGCTCTACTGCCGGTATAAAATCAGCCTCTTCTAGGACCTTAATATTCTGCCCCTTGTCCTTAAGCTCCATTGCCTTCTGGATTTTTCCGCCATAATTACCTGCCTTCCAGCTGTCAGAGCCCTTTGCGCCAACAACGACAAGGTCGTGGCCTTTTTTACGTTTTTATCTACAATCCCACCGGCTTGCTCAATTAACGTCAAAACCTTACTGCGGGATCCGTAGTTAAAATCCCCGGTCACACACACATGCAATCCTGTAATAGATTCCACAATATCATGACAACTACTAGCTTTTACCGGATCAACGCAACCGGAAAAGAGCTTCTGTAATCTGATCAGCTCATCTGATGTAACAACCCCGTCTTCCAGAACTTGATCCAGCGCATTAAATACACGGTCAAATGGATATTCTCCCTGTAAGTCGTCATGTGCCTCCATCCAGTCTTTCAGGACAGAGAACTCTGTTATTGTAACTTTGCCATCAGCAATAATTCTTTTTAGAAGTTCATCAAGATCCCGCAAGGCCAATGTTGTTGAAGAGTATCGAGCACGATGATTTCCTTTACCTGAGCTTTTCTGAAAAGCTTTCTCTCCAAATTCTTCAAATAGTTTTTCATAGCAGGCTTTAGTGAGGTAGCAATCCTTCAATGCTCTATGTTCGCCAGTAGTATCCACATGATAATGCCTGCAGATAGTTTCCAGTTTACAATTTTCAAGATCAGTGAGGCATCTTCTGGCCGAGTGCAGGACATCGATATAGTCGTTTTCAAACACCTCATTTCGTATTCTCAATAACTCATCATATAGCAGGTTCATGTCGAAGCTGGCATTGTTATAACCAACGATCACATCGGCACCCACAAAGTCTTTAAATGCACCTATTACATTTTCCAAATGCGGAGCATCCATAACCATTTCATCCGTAATATGATTTACGGCGGTAGCATCTGCTGGAATATGCTGCTTTGGATTAACTAAGGTACTGTACTCATCAACAACCTGATTGTCTCGAACCTTTATCGCCGAAATCTCGATAATCCTTGCCGAACTAATATATATGCTCGTCGTCTCCAGATCTACAATGCAATAATCCTTCAAGTATCTGCCCGCGCTTGTTCCTTTTCCTTCTCTCATATATGCATCTACCTCCGATACCATTAGTCAATCAGCTAATAATAGCATCACCAACATAGTTTGCTTGCTTCGAAGAACATCCGCCTGAATCAAAGTATCCGAAGCTTAAACTATGTCCAAATTGTCCTGCCAGGAAACTATATAGGTATCATAAACATCCTTCTAATCAAACGCAACAAGAAGAAAAACTCACCCTAATAAGCAACAAGCTCTGTCCTTTTTCCCTCCCCACCGAGACTATGTGGATAATACTCTGCATCCTTTCGAATCAGCCATGCGAAAAAAGCATCCGCTCATGAACTTGTCATTGTTTATCTCTCTAGTACCCGCCCCCTCTGCACAATTCCCCGCACATTCATCTCCCGGTCCATAAGCACCACATTGGCGTACCGCCCCGG
>JBJEMO010000157.1:0-10134 GCA_051879715.1 Bilifractor sp. | reverse complement strand
GGGCGTCGGGAAAAAATTCATTTATGACTCTGATTTCACTTGCATATAACACCAGGTATTCACATAGGTCAGTACCTTCTGGTCAACAGCTTCGATTCCTCAGGTAAACCGACCAGCGTGGCATTGAGTGCCGTGATTAGCGCGTGGAAGAAAGATCCTAAAATACAATGAAAACCACACAGGCTCGTCTTGAGGAGGAGAAAATTCCTTCCGGGGCGGGTCTTTTTTATGGACACATGAAAACCGGGTCTGTGGGTAACGGTGCGGTGTGTGATAACTCATTGTGAAAATTATATATCTGGAGTAAAATTATTTCATGGAAAGCAAGTTTGATAAGCCGTCTGTAAAAGCAGCTTGAAAGTCTTAAAGGTAATGAAACGGTTATGGATGACAAAACAGTTAAGAATGACAAAACGGTAAAGTAAGACATTACAGGGAAATGATAAAAACAGACAAAAATTATTGAGGTGCGGTCATGGGAACATTCATTGGTTCAACGATTACATTCTTTGTTGTTTCTCTCGTCTTAAGATTGCTTTCTCGAGAGAAGTTGGACAAGAAGACTTCGTCTATCTATAAATTTACCGTTCGTGCCGGTTCATTTCTGGCAACGATAGGGGTTCTTGATGCAGTTTTCTTTATTGCAATGATGGTATTAGGCTATTTTACAGGAGAAAGATCGGTTGCCGTTTATATCGAATTTGGCGTATTTGTAGCATTAGGGCTGTTTCTTCTGATCCTGACATTTCCCGGCGCGGATGAGATCCATGTGGACCATGACGATATTACAAGACAGCGGGCATGGTTTTTCAAAAAACACTGGACTTTTTCACAGATTGATTATGCAAAGATCGATCATAATGGCATGCACGTTTTTGTGAAAGGAAAAAAGAGACAGGCTTTCCTGGTTGATAACTATTACAACGGCTATAATAATTTTAACGTCTGCAGCATGATCACATCGAGATCCGTGAAAAGATCATGACGGAAAAGGATCTTGAGAAAGAAAAGAAAAAGTGGGATAAGATAACCTGGTTAATGGTTATCGGAGGTGTGGCGGTATGTGCGATCGTTTATCTCATATTAAATTCAGGAGGACAATGAGGAATGAATTTGATGGAATTATCTAAGCAGTCCCATGAAATACGGGTTCGATAGCAACCGCCTGCTGCAGAGGGTGTCTTTTCAAATGGCACGGGATTCCAGCAGGGCGGACATTGACAAAGGAAGAGCAGGACTATGTGGTCGGAGCTCTGATGATTTGGAGAATGATATTTGAGAGAATGGGAATCCTGGAAATATGAAGATTTATTTTGCTCCATTAGAGGGAATTACTACAAGCCCTTTTCGTAATGCCCACGCCGAGATTTATAAAGGTGTGAGTAAATACTATATTCCATTCATAAATGTAACAGAATCAAAGGGTCTGAGTCGGTCTGAGAAATATGATCTATCCCCTGAAGGCAACATGGCTTTTGTAATTGATCAGGGCAGACTTGTGCCACAGCTGATGGGAAAGAATCCGGAATTTCTTGCAGGAGCGGTCCGGAGACTGGAAATTGCTGGTTATCCAGAGGTGAATCTGAATCTTGGCTGTCCATCTCCCACAGTGACAAGGCGTGGCAGAGGTGCAGGTTTGCTTAGTGATCCGAAAGCCGTTGACAAGCTATTGGATGGAATTTTTCGCAGATTGGACGGGACGATATCAGTATCCGTAAAGACCAGAATCGGCATGGATCAAAATGTGACGCATCAGCTGATAAATGTTTATAACCAGTACCCTCTGTCAGAGGTCACGATTCACCCAAGGCTTGGAAGCCAGGGATATGGCGGGGCTCCTGATCTGAACAGTTATGGAGAGGCGCTTGAAGCTTCTGTAAATCCGATCGTATATAATGGGGATATTCTGACATATGCAGATGCGAAGGCAATCGTGGAAAGATTTCCGAAGACCTCTGCAATTATGATTGGAAGAGGAATGGTTATGAAGCCTGCATTAGCGGAGTCCATTCTGGGTATTATGGAAGAAGATGACAGAATGCAGCAGTTCCACGACAGGATCCTGAGTCTCTATAAGGACGCACCTGCCGATGATGGGGGCACTATTGCAAGGATGAAAGAGCTCTGGGGATTCTGGGTTAAGAACTTCGAAGAGGCAGACGGAAGACTACCACATCAGATAAAGAAAAATTATAAAGCCCTGAAAAAATCAAAAAGCATGGAAGAGTACATCTTGGAATCACATATGCTGTTAAATACGAAATAATCATAACAGTGGCGGGCTGTATCCGTTGACTCATCATGATCAATATACACTTGGTCAAAAAGGCAGCGCTTGAGAAGATATTGTAAAAGTAAAGCGGCTTCTCAAAGATGTTACAAGTAAGAGCAGTCCTTGATAAAATGAATAAATAAGGTACAGCAGAGATGATTCGAGCTGTAAAATGATGGGAGCCGTGATTGGATGAAGAGAAAATCCGAACGGCTCCCTTTTTGTGTGTATTTTGTGATAATTTCCAAATAGAATATTCCAGTCTGTTGAGGCGGAAGGAATAATGAATGCACTCGATTTCTCAACCGGACCCAGACTGACACGTTCTCCGATAGCCAGCGCAATCGGAGCAACAGGTTAACAAATTATCGCGCAAGTTCAAAAAGCCGGATTACCTGTTCGACTGTATCAATCATGTTTCGTCTTGCATTTTCCGGGTCCATGGCCTCGGAGAGCGTGGAAGCACAACGCAGAATGGGGAAAAATGCATCGATACCATAGTCGTTACAGGTTTTGGCATCTTCTGTGACACAGCCGGCAAATGCAATGACTGGCTTACCATACTGTTTTGCGGTTTTCGCGACAACGATTGGCGCCTTACCCATGACAGTCTGGCCATCGAGCCGTCCTTCACCCGTGATCACAAGATCTGCATCTTTCACATAGTCCGCAAGATGCGTCTCATCGAGGACTATTTTTATACCTGATTCAAGAACCGCATTGGTATAGGTGAGAAATGCAAACCCGAGGCCGCCTGCCGCGCCTGTGCCTGCTTCATTCGGATTCGCCTTAGGGTATTTTTCCCGGGAGAGGGCCGCATAATAGGCAAGCCATTTGTCCATCTGCATGACCATCGTTGCGTCAGCTCCCTTCTGCGGTCCGAATACAGCGCTGCATCCCTGTTCACCGCAGAGCGTATTGGTCACATCGCAAGCAATTCGGAATGTGCACTCCGAAAGCTCTGGTATGACGTTCTCGTCGCCGATTGTCTCAATACTGCGCAGCCCTTTTGCGCCGAAAGGGACCGGTTTTCCGTCCTTGTCCAAAAGATCATAACCCAGCGCCTGCAACATACCGATACCACCATCGTTTGTGGCTGATCCTCCTATACCGACGATGAAGCGGCGGCAGCCTCTCCCGATTGCATCGCGGATCATCTCACCAACACCATAGGTGGTCGTGTGCATTGGATTTCTGTCCTTGTCAGGTACCAGTGTAATGCCAGCTGCCTGTGACATCTCGAGGATCGCTGTTCGTCCGTCTTTCAAGATGCCATACTCTGCATTGACTGCATCACCAAGAGGACCTGTCACACGTACATGTGTAAGCGTTCCTCCCATGCCGAGCGTGAGAGCCTTGACCGTGCCCTCGCCACCGTCAGCAAGTGGACGGACGATGACCTGCGCATTCTTGTCCGCATGCAGAACTCCTGCCCGGATTGCGTCGCCCGCCTCCAGTGAACTTAGAGAACCTTTCAAAGAATCAATTGCGATGACTGCCTTCATATCTGACCTCCTCATTTCTATTCTGTTTTATTCTACCTATGTCCTGCTTTATTCTTTCGGAGTCTTACTCTGTCTTTGTTTTGTTCTGTTAGTATCTTAACAAATTTTTACTTTTAAAAATATGTTTCTCGAAACAATCATGTGAATAATAAGGGCAGAACTTTTTTACTTTCATCACGTCCGCTCATGTGTTATAGTGCAAGTATATATACAGTAAGGGAGGCGCGTTTCCATCATCAAAGCGCTGAAAAATAATCATAACCGAAAAGGCTTCACACTTGCGGAGCTTCTTATAGTAATTGCAATAATCGGAGTCCTTGTGGCTGTCAGTATTCCGATCTTTAGCAATCAATTAAAGAAGGCCAGGCTTGCTGTGAATCAGGCCAATGGCAGAGCAGCATTTTCAGCAGCAGAAGCGGCATACTTGATTACGTTGCTGAACATGGTTCTATAAAAGCAAATTCGTCTGCCGGCGGGCATTCCACAGTCACTTTTACATATTTTCCGGCAGCTGGTAAAGGTGTATTGGAATTCCATTATCCTGATGGACGTTGGATTCGTGACAGCCACGGCTTTGTTTGCACAAACACAAATGTTTCCAGCTGGACCGTGGATACAGAGATCAGTGATAACAGAAAGATCAGCTATAAAGTTGCAAGAGTGTGGACAATACATATGAATCCCGATAATGGAGATATTATAGGATATTATTGCGCATTTCCTGAAGCTGATGAAAAGCAATATAATGAGGTCCTGAATGCATTTAAATCCGGAACGGAGAGTAAGTATAGTCAGGCAAATTAAGGGCTCATCTGGAAGCCAACAGAAATCCTTTCCTTTTTCTCTGATTTCGCGCATAATCCTGCTCCGGAAGGAATGGAGCAATTGCAGCATGTTGTTGAACGAGAAGGACAGTTTCTGGAGAATCTGAAATTGACTTTAAGCGGTGAGACCAAGAAACAGAATATTCTGATTTCCACACATGCAATAGCGATGAAAGGAATTCTGGAATATCTGATACCTGGGTCAAAGGGGGCTTATTGGAGCAGGTACATCGGCAATTGTGCAGTATATCAGTTTGCTCTCAAAGAGGGTCGATATTCCATCCCGACAGAATATCTTTGAAAAGTGAGAGGGATTGTACAGAAGATGACGGTTCGCATTCTGACCGGGACAGGATTATTTATTTTTGCAGCGGAAAAACACCACATATGTATTTATCCAGGCGCAGAAGCAGTAGAACATTTAATATCTGAAACTGTACAGATATCCATTGTGAGCAGATGGATATCTGTTTTTTTGTTAAATAGGAAAGTCCCATCGTGGTCCGCAGTGCTTTTCCGCGTTAATTTTCAAGGTCAAAAATGACTAAAATAGAGAAAAATACTTTGTGCAACAATTTAACACTATAAGTATCTATTATCGTGTATAATTTACCTGGATATTTTCTGATTTATCTACAACAAATAAGGAGGGCAGAATATGAGACTACGAAGATTTGCAATAACCGCATTGGTGGTTTGTCTTTCCCTGACGTTCGCTGTTCCGGTTTTTGCGGATCCGCAGAAACCTGATGGATTGTCAGATGAGGAATGGCAGAATGATGTTTCTCAGCAAATTGAGCAATTATATAATACGGCAGTTTCTTGGGGTGCATCCCAGGAATGGGTTGATGCGAAGAAAGCAGAGTCTCATCCCGGCATAAGTGATTATGATTGGGCGGGTTGGGTATTCCAACAAGTTCGATATAATTGGAGCGATGAAGAAACAAAAGAGAGAATTGCAAAATATAAGGTTCCGTTCTGGGCTGATGGAGAACACGGCGGTCCAGGAATGGATGCACGCCGGGATTTACTAACCTCTGTTTCAGTTAAAGATCTGACTGGGGATACTCTGGAACGAGGGAAAACCTATACTTTGGTAACAACTGTTGAAAATCAGTCAACACAGTATACTTATGAAGGTGTGGGAGGATACGTTGGTTTTGGACCAGCTACAATTCCCCTTGTAAGCGAACCATATCATGATAATGCTGAATTTGGAGATATTGCACCGGGAAAGACTCTGACAATTGAAAAGACGTTTACGGTGCCTGAAGATTATGACGGAACCAAATATAATACAGGAACACCAATTGGAAAAGATGTGTCTAAGATAAAGGCTGAATTGTGGTGTATCGGTGGAGACAAGCCGTTTGCAACAGCCACAAAGACGGTAAATGTTGTTGATGCATCAAATATTCTAACAGATCCAGTGACACCAACAACCCCAACGACTCAGACAGAGCCAGTGCAGCAGACGGAATCCGTTGATGTATCCTATCGGACACATGTACAGGATTATGGAACGCAAGATTGGGTATATAACGGAGGAATTTCCGGAACGACCGGTCAGTCAAAGCGCCTGGAAGGAATCTGGATTCAGGCATCTGCCACAGATCAGAACCAGCAGACACACGCTATTCCTTTGATATACCAGACCCATGTGCAGAATTATGGCTGGCAGGACTGGAAAAACAGCGGGGAAATGGCTGGAACTTCAGGACAGGCCTTAAGGCTTGAAGCCATCAGAATCAATTTCGGTGATGATACTTATAAGACTAAATATGATATCTATTACAGGGTACATGCACAGAACTTCGGCTGGCTTGCCTGGGCAAAAAACGGTGAAAGCTCTGGTACAGAAGGATATGCTTTCCGTCTGGAGGCGATTCAGATCCTGATTCTTCCCAAGGGAAACACGGCACCTTCTGCGTCTTATGGCGGTATCGTGAGCCAGTCTTCGGAAGCATTTAATAAGATTGTTGAGCCGACAATTTCATATCGGACTCATGTACAGAATATAGGATGGCAGCCTTATGTAACAGATGGAGCGATCTCAGGAACCGTAGGAAAATCCTGGCGGCTGGAAGCGATTAATATGTCTGTTTCATCAGACCCATATATATCCGGTGGTATTACTTACTGCACACATGTGCAGAACATCGGCTGGCAGGATTGGAAGAGTAACGGCGAAATATCCGGAACGACCGGACGATCCCTGAGACTTGAAGCTATCAAAATCTCTCTGACTGGTGATCTCGCGAATTATTATGACGTATACTATCGGGCCCATGCACAGAACTTCGGCTGGCTTGCCTGGGTCAAAAACGGAGCGCCGTCAGGTACAGCCGGTTACTCTTACAGGCTGGAAGGTATCCAGGTTGTTTTAGTGAAAAAAGGTGCAACGCCGCCTGCCGACAATAACTTCAAAGGAGCATCCATAGGATGCTATTCTGGTTTTCTCAATAAGGTATATCCATCCTTCCCGACTTTAAAGAGCCTTGGTATCAATTATTCCGCTGAGAAGAATCAGAAAGTAGATCGCGAGATGAAAAGGTATCTTGATTTTCTCTATGATCAGGGTGTGAATTACAGCGATCTGGATAATATGGATAAAGCGAGTACAATTCTTATCTATGTGGGAAGCAACTTTACTTATGGAGATGGCTCCTATGACGTAGGCAGCATGATTGATAAACGATACGGCACCTGTTTTGCCTTTTCAGACCTTGTTTATTGTATGGTAAAAAAGGTTGGACTAAGTGAAAGCTATCTTACTGTACCAGGCAGAAATGTCGATTACGAGGGCCATATTTATGGCAGTCTGCATCGAACGGTTGTGAGCAAAATCAACGAGCGATACTATGATCTCGATGGAAATCGGGCCATGCTTTGGCCAGGAATTTTTGGTCCTGATGAGATAACGAAATCCTACTTTGATTATCTGCGTGGTGCATCGAACTCCTATTCATCAATCCAGCCTTCTTGAAGAAAATGCTTGTTCAGTGGATATACAGCTGAAAGTTGACGCACGGTGGTGTTATCCGGTATTCCGGATAACACCACTTATTCTGAGTCTATAGTTATTCCGAAAAACGGTAAGGACGCAAACGCTCTCCGACATTGCCATGTAAAAAGTCTCGGTTTGTGTATAAATCAGAGATGGGGTGTTTTACCCACTATCATGCTCGAAGCATCTAAATTAATGGCTTTTCTCAAATAAATTCCCTTTCTTACACATTATAATTCATTGTGAAAATAATATATCCGGAGTAAAATAATGCATAGAATTAGTGCAAACAATGCGGCAGTGAAAATGACCGCTAGTTGCCATTTTGCTTTTGGCAGGAGGCATTCTGCGTTTGCTGAATATGAAGAGTGCTCAGAAACAATAGGAGAGTGAATTTGATTATGAAAGAGAAAATGCCTTTTCTATATGCCGTTATTAGCAGGAAGATGCACATAGTAAAGCTTTATGATGGCTTAACATTTGGCGTAACTTCCCTGCTGAAGCATTATGATCTGGAATTTCCCGAAACTGCAGCGAAAGTGGCGGCTGGAGGTTTCAAGTTGGGCAAGGAGGGAAATTGGAATGTCCAGTGCACCAGCAGGAGTTTCAAGGTAAATGGACAGACAGTTAAAAAAAATCAATGTATTAGTCTTACCGAAGGCACCGAAATACGACTTGCAGGAGGCCGGGAGGAACCGGATGCGGATGCGATCTTCTTTGTTTTCAGTTCGTCTGATGCTTATCAAAGAACATGGATGCAAAATGACTTTTCCACAGCCGTTTCTTATGACAAAAGATTAAGCGGCATGGAAAAAGGAGATTGCAGATGGGTCGATGGAAAGCTAAATATTCACTTGGATGATAAGTTGCTTTATCAAAGTGAAGACCCGGCTACATCGGAATCTTTTCTCAGTGAAGAGGTATCTGCTTCAGTACAGGCGCAGAAAACCACTTCCAATGATGGTCGATCATATTGATCGTGTTATTAGTCCTGGTGGCCTTCATAACTTTTTTCACTGTGATGCCGAAACTTGGTCTTGTAAATTCTGTAATTAAACTTCCCGGGAGCAAGCCTGTCATTAATCTGGAGGATTATGTGAAGATCCGTTTTGAAGGATATGACGGAAATGGTTATGTGAGCGAAGGTTATCCGACACTGGATCAGGATGCACTGCAAAGAGAAATGGACAAAGTGGCAGAAGAACATCAAGGTTCTGCTTATGAAATAGCGCAGAATGTAACTATGGAGCTGGCAAAAGATGGCAACTTAATCGATGCGAAAAATCTAAGCAATGGGGAAGTGATCACAATCCGGCTGGATTATGATACGGATACCCTGCAGAATATCTGTCCGGAGATAAGCTTTACTGGAAGCGCAAAGGACGAGGAGGTCGAACTAAAAGTTCTGACTCCTATCGATCCTTATGAAAATTATCATCCAGCTTTCAAGGGAATTTCACCCTATGGTCATGTAAATCTGGATATCAGTGTTCTGACTTCCAATGACGCTTCTTTTGTCAGCAAGTGTTACTCCGATTATAACACTCTTCCTTTTAATTTCTATTTAAACGGTAAAGCAGTGGATGAAGATACCAGTGTAGCAGTTGGCGATACACTAGAGATGCGATTGAATGATAACGGAAACGCTACGCTTGAGGCGGAAGGGCTTACCTGTGATCCTGATAAAAAGACAAAGGAATACAAGGTCACGCTTGCAGATTTTGATCAGGGACAGTATGTGACAGATCCGGAAAAAATTGACAAAGATATTGCAAATGATTTGAAGGAGAGAACGACAGCTGCTGCAAAAGCCTTTGCAGCAGATCATGGCAATCTGAAGACACCAGTGTTGATCGGAATCTGTTACTTTAGTGTAAAAGAAGGTGCCAACCTGAATGACTATTATCCACACACAGATTATGTATATTCTATAGAAGATAATGATTCAGAAAATGAAGATGATTCAGAGACTCTTCAGACACACTATATTCTGCTAAAAGCACCTGCAGTAGTCGAACAGGTAGAAAATCATGGCAAGGAAGATGTTCTGGAAAATCCAGGCAGCACTATTCAGAGCTTTAATAAAGATGCAGATGGATTCAGTGCCAGTTGGTTTGAGGATATGGACGACGTGAAGCTGGGCTTTAAATCCGCGATGGATTCATATGATCTGCAGATGGACCAGAACCTGAAAGATGCGCTTAGCTGGATTGATTGATATTTTCGAATGAAGGCGGCTGGAATGATTCGTGCTAAGGCCCGCAGGGTTGTGGTGTTTAACACTTTACAGGAAATCGGTTCCCTTTTGCATACCTGAGGAGCTATCGTCTACACAAGATATTTTACACTATCCATCTATTTTGGACGGCGCATTATGGATTGCCTGTAATTATTGAAAACACTGTGTTTTCAATAATTACAGGCGTTTTTTATGCCCGAAAATATCTCGATTCATTAGATTGTTAATCAAGCCTTAGATAAACACAAAAGTAGAACTACACGGCAAGACCTAAAACGTCCTTCATA
>JBJEMO010000156.1:0-10160 GCA_051879715.1 Bilifractor sp. | reverse complement strand
AAAGGGTAAAGATAAACGTGGTAAAAACCAGGTCCTCCTTCCGGCTTCGCAGGGAACGCAGGATACCGATGATGGCAAAGAGCAGCAGAATGATCCGGTAGGCCTGGCAGTACAGAAGGATACCGCCGCAATATTCCCCGTTTACAAGCTGGTATAGTATCTGTCCGCTGTTCTCGGACTGGGTGGTTCTCTGATAGTATTCACTGGTCCCGTCTGACCATGTCAGGCCGACTTTTTCAATATAGTGCAGGATGGTGCCGGCCATTCCGCGTTCCTGCAAAGCGGCCTTTATAGCTGCCTGATCTGCAGCAGTTTTTTCCTCTTTGGTGGTGAAGTTCTCAGTATATTGAATATCCTCCCCAGTCACGCGCCCCGATCCGCGGATACCGATCATGATCCAGTGCTGGAGGGGGAACTTTGTCTGACTGTCCGGATCATACCTGCTATTCAGATGACGGATGGACAAAGCGGTTCCGGCCATGACCGTGATGGCAAGAAGTAGGAGCAGGAATTTCTGATATCCCTTATATATCCTGCAGGAGTGCCTGCGTACCTGCTTTTCATTTGCATGATCTGATGCAATAGCTGTCCGCTCTTCATGTACAGAATTCAAAGCTCTGGCTGTCCGCGTCTCATTTATGGGATCCGGGATTCCGGCCGTCCGCCTTTCACTCTCAGCATAATCTTCTGCCGGCATCGCCTCTGCCTTGCCATATCTTCTTCCCAGCCGATGTGCATGCAGAAAAATCTCTGCCAGAATCAGCGCGATGAGCGGAAATACAGCCGTCGGCCGCATATAGTAACCAATCGCCGTGATGCATCCGATCGCCGCACATCCGGCGACACATACGGGAAGTGGCGGCCTTCTGCAGTGCAGCCGCACAGCAATCCAGATCCCGGCCATCATAAGCGGCACGCTGAAGGTGCAGGTGTAAGTCCATTGCAGCAGCAGAACATTCAGAGGGTTCAGTACGCAGAGCAGGTATGCCTTCAGTGCAGTTCTCCTGCTGGTCATGCAGCGGACAATGTCGCATGTGAAGAGGATGCCGAGGTCAACACACAGCATGTTGATGAGTGCGAAAACCTTCGGCCAGTTCCGGATGGACAGGAGATCGCACAGCCGGTAGATGCCGATGCAGGTCAGCAGGTACAGGTCATTGTTTCCGTATTTCCGGAAGTAGTTTGATTTTGTATAGTCGACGGAGGAGAACATTCCCTTCGCGATGGCCATCGCCTGGTCCTGCACCTCAAAGGAATCGGTATTCTGAATGATATTCAGCCGGAAAACAATGAGAAGCTGGATCAAAATCAGAAAAAGAGAGAGCAGGATGGAGAGCACGATCAGCTTTTTCCGGCTGGCACGGTCCACCCATTTCCCGGCGGCAGCCAGAAACATGAACAACAGGACAAGCATGATCAGCAGCGTGATCTGTGGCCACCAGGAAAATGGAATACCTGCACAGAGGTGCTTACAGACCCTGGAGAGCCCGCTTACACCTGGCAGACCTTTCCCAAAGCCTGTCACCAGCGCAAAGAAAAAAGCGATACAGAGAAGTATCACTGTCAGAATTGTAAAAAATGTCACGAAGCCATGTCGTTTGCTGTGTTTTTCCATGATGCTTATTCTTTCCGTAAAAGTCCTGTGTGTAAGTTTCTGTGTGTAAGATGCATGTATGAATAGAGACGGCAGCAGCATTACGAAAAAATATTATAAGCCATCTGCTGTAATCTGATCATTACCAGAACGTTAAGAATAGGAACCAGAATAATGCTATATCCTGGTACTCTGGTCTGTAATCAGGGTAAATACTGTCATAGGATAAATACTGCTATTGAGCCCGAACCAGTACTATAGCACAGCTGTCCGATAATGAAAAGAACGCGCGTGTCAGAGGAAAGCCGGATGCCATTAAATGCGGTATTTTTTTGCGCGTAGGATCACAGAGTTTTCACATATAAGACCGCACGATTTTAAAGTCCATTTTAGGTTCGGCCGCTAGGATAATGGCAGTTCCATTCCGATACACCATAGCTGACTGATTTGTTTTGCAGCAGATAGATTTGTTTTGCAGCAGACTGATCTGCTTTGCCGGCGATTTTCAGCGGGCAGAAAACTGAAAGGACATAAGATGAAAAGCTTCTGGAAAAATAAAAAATCCACTGCTTCCGGAGATTCTTCGGTGAAAAAGAGCATATTCCCAAAAGATCATAAGCGGAAAAAGCGTCTCATCACCGGGATCAGTGTGATCACAGCGGCGGCAGTTGGCGGCACGCTGATCTATGTAAACGGAAAACGGCAGAACGTGCATGGTGAGGACTCTTCTCAGGTGCAGAGCACGACAGCACAGACAGGAACGGTCGAGAATACGATCACCGGCAGTGGCACACTGCAGACCAGTACAGGATCCACGATTGAAGTTCCATCCGGGCTTACCTACGAGGAGGTGCTGGTGGAAAGCGGCGATACCGTTAAGGCCGGTGACACTCTGGCAAAGGTCAGCCATTCCTCGGTCCTGACAGCTATGCAGAAGGTGCAGTCAGCCATCGATTCCCTGGATGCAGAACTTGTCACATTGTCTGCGGGCGAAACATCGACGATCACATCCAGTGTTGCCGGAACGGTGACCGCCGTTAACGGAGCGGCAGGCGATTCGGTATCCGATATCATGAATAATTCCGGAGCCATTCTTACCATCGCGGTGGGCGGAGACACCAGCAATACCATTGACGTGACGGCGGCTGACGGAACGATCGGAACGATGTCCATGTCTGTGGGCAGTACAGTTTCGGTTGGGACGACCCTCTTCACGGTTTCTGTCGGAACAGATTCAACAGAGTATGCGGAAAAAATAGCCGAGCGGCAGGAGCTGACAGCGGTTCTGCAGAAGCTGACAGAAATTTCCGCCACAGATACAATTACCGCAGACGAGGATGGGACCATCGGTAATGTCTACATTTCTGCATCTTCGGGCAGTACCTCTTCAGGGACATCATCCTCCGGCAGCACTTCGTCCGGTACCTCATCCGGATCGGCAGCATCCGGCACAGCTGCTGCAACGTCAGCATCCGGGACTTCTTCCTCAGGAAGCATAACAGCCACGAAGACATCTTTACAGAAAATCACAGCTGTTTCGGCAACAGGATCTTCGGATGAATCTACCGAAACCGCCAGCGCTATCGCCACATCCACATCTAAAGAGACGGACAGCACATCATCCTCCGATTCTTCCGGTTCTGACAGCAAGATCAGCCTGCGCTTCGATATCGGAAGCTCCCTGACTGCTCCTGTCGCCGGTGCAGAAGCGGACACCACGCTTGCGGAAAATGACTCCTATACCTCAGAGGTGGTGTGGACGACTACGGCTGACCTGGAAGATGGGGATGACAGCAACAACAAGGAAATTACGGAATTTGCCGAGGGGACTGCATATAGCGCAAGTATCAGACTGACAGCAGAAGATGGCAAATCCTTCGGCAATGTCTCCTTTACAGACGTACCGGATGGAGTGACCTACCAGTATGCAGTGAAGGGGTCCTCCTGTATCATTACGGTCAATTATCCTGCAACACAGACGGGCAGCAGTGCATCAGACGGCGGTTCCGGGAGCGGTTCTTCCTCAAGCAATGGTTCCGGGTCAGCTTCCGGGAGCAGTTCCTCTTCCGGCAATGGTTCGGGGTCAGCTTCGGGGAACAGTTCCTCCTCCGGCAGTGGTGCATCATCTGCGTCAGGCAGTGCGGCAACCTCTGCATCCGGTTCAGGTGGGAGCACATCTTCCGCAAGCGATACTTCTTCGGGAAGTTCAGCAGATTCGACCAGTTCATCTGACAGCACTGCATCGTCAGATTCCTCCACCACTGCGTTGGACAGCATCACCTCTGCATATGAGGAAAACGCGTTTTCCATGGTGGATGATTCCACGATGACGATGTCAGTAAGCGTAGATGAGCTTGACATCAATGAGGTGAGCACAGGGCAGGATGCAGAGGTGACTGTTGATGCCATTGACGGAAAAACCTTTACCGGGACCGTGCAGTCTGTGAGCAATACGGCAAGCTCATCCGGCAACGGCAGTGCCAAATACACAGTGACGATTTCTATTTCGAAGGAAGATGGCATGAAGGCGGGCATGACTGCCTCCGCGACCATCGTTGTGGACTCCAGTGAAAACGTAGTGACCATTCCGGTCAATGCCCTTCAGGAAAAAGGCAGTGAAACCTACGTTTACACCAGCGTTGATTCCGATGGCAATCTATCCGGTGAGACAGAGGTGGAAACCGGCCTGTCAGATGGCGACACCGTAGAGATCACAAGCGGCCTATCAGATGGTGATACCGTATATTACGAAAAGACCGGAAATGTCTCTTCCTCCGGTTCCGGATCAGGTGGCTCGGCAGGCGGAGATATGCCATCCGGTGATGGAGGCACCATGCCCTCCGGCGATGGCGGCGGCATGCCTTCAGGCGGCGGGGACTCACCCTCCGGCGGTGGAAATGCATCTGGAAACGCACCTTCGGGCGGCGGCCCTTCCGGAAACTGATCTGCGAAATGCGATATACACAGCCGGATTGAATCATATGACAGGAATGCGGGTATCGGTATGATTACATATGATTCCAGATATCAGTACATGTGGCAGAAATGCGGACAGACATTGGTATCATTACATACAATCTCGAATGTCAATATCAGGGGAGGCAAATATGATCAGACTGGACCACGTATCGAAAATTTATCATATGGGCGAGGAAAAGGTTATGGCCCTGGATGATGTCTCCCTGTCGATTCAGGACGGGGAGTTCGTGAGTATCATCGGGCCATCCGGAAGCGGAAAATCCACGATGATGAATATCATCGGCTGCCTGGATACGGCAGACGAGGGAAGCTATATTCTGGATGATCAGCCGATCGAGACCTACTCGGAGCGGCAGCTTGCCAGGATACGCAACCGTAAGATCGGGTTTATTTTTCAGAACTTCAATCTGCTTCCCAGACTGACCGACGAAGAAAATGTAGAGCTGCCCCTGATCTATCAACATGTCCCTGCCGGGGAGCGGCGGGAGCGCGTGGAGGAGGCCCTTGCACAGGTCGGACTGTCACATCGCCGGAAGCATCATCCCTCAGAAATGTCCGGAGGACAGCAGCAGCGTGTGGCGATTGCACGGGCACTTGTCACCCACCCGTCGCTTTTTCTTGCGGATGCCGTTGGTGAAAGCCTTGAGATTGACGGCCTTCCCTACGAGGTTGTCGGTGTTCTCTCACAGGACAGCACAACGCCGGGCAGCCAGATGAGCATCAATAGCAGTGACGGCAGTTCAGACAGTGATGACAGTAGTTCGGATTCAGATGAGAGCTCCTCTGTGACGCTGGAGGCTTTCATTCCGTTTTCAACCATGAGCCGGATTGCAAACAACGTGCTGGATATCGATCAGTTTTACGTATCTGCTTCCGATGAGGATTCTATCGATGCTGCGGAAATCGCCGTACAGCAGATTCTGCTGAAACGCTTTGACAATGACGAGGACGCATTTTCTCTGACGACACAGAGCGAAATCCTGGAAGCACAGGCATCGGTGAGCAGCACGATGTCGCTGATGCTGGGCGGCATTGCCGCTATTTCCCTTCTGGTAGGCGGAATCGGCATCATGAATATCATGCTCGTATCTGTCACAGAACGAACCAGGGAAATCGGCATCCGCAAGGCGATCGGGGCAAGCGAGGGCAGCATCCTTCTGCAGTTTCTGATGGAGGCTCTTATGGTCAGCCTTGCGGGTTGCGCCGCAGGAATCGGAATCGCCGAGGTGCTGCTGGTCCTGATCAACCACTTCCAGAGCAGGATGGTGCTCGTCATGAATCCGAAGGTCGCGCTTGCTGCCGTACTCTTCTCCGCGGTCATTGGTATCGTTTTTGGACTGTATCCGGCACGCAAGGCAGCAAAGATGAAGCCGATTGATGCGCTGCGGTATGCATGAAAATCGAATGAACATAGTGTGATATATATCATAACAGGACAGATATATAGCAGGGAAAGCATGACAGTAAAGCGGGTGAACGCAGTGCAGCATGAATAATAGCTAAGCTGATGAATGCAATGCAGTGTGTGTAATAGCAAATCTGGTGTATACAGTGTGATACACATAAAAGCAGAGCCGGAAGGTACAATCATGTGCCTCCCGGCTCAAATTGTCTGTCTAATGGTAGTTATTCAAGATTTAATAGCTCTTTCTCACCCGATGAAACTCTTCATCCGTGACGCGGAGCCTACTATTGACACTTTGTAATCTCAGCAGGACAGTACTTTGCATCAACATGATCAGGGAATAATCATGGAATATAACTTCGTCTGGAGGCGGGAGAGCCGGATGTAGTATAATGATAAAAAATATTGTGGAACCTTTGCTTTAGATCATTGAAGAGAGGAGGACAATCCTATGGCTGCTTTTGAAAGAGTAAAATCCGGGATTCCGGAGATGGACACCAGACTGGATAATATCCGCCTTGGCGACAATGTTGTATGGCGGGTCGCTGATCTTGCGCAGTTCCGGCTGTTTCTGGATCCACAATCTGATCGAGCGGGAGGAAAATGATGCCTTTTATGTGTTTGACTGCCTGTCAGAGCTTCAGACTGCCTGGGCAACAGACCTGATGATGAGCAATTTCTTTCGCGTCACCTGTCCGTTTCTGTTCCGCATGAACACGGTGGCCTATTTTCCGCTGATCCGTGGCATGCATTCTTTCCAGGCAATTGCCCGGATCAGGGATACGGCCCAGGTGTTTCTGGACGTCTATCCGGATGGCACAGGGGCAGGAAAACCTTCCGCCGCAGAGCAGGCCGGCACAGCAGGTGTCTACGTACGTCCGGAGAAGGTGTGGAACCGATACGCGGAGACGATGCTTCTGCCGCACTACTATAATCCGGTTGATGGGAGCTTTGCCCCTATTCTGGATGGCGTGCGGGCCAGCCGTTTCTATCAGGTCATGAACCGTCAGCAGAGAAGCGGAACGGAGCAGAACACAGATGCGTGGGACCGCTTTTTCAACCGTGCCAGGGAGAAAAATGCGGTGGGGCTTGATATTACGGAAGAGTGCAGCCGGATGTGCAATATCATGATGTCCAGGGATGAACGGCTGCGGAAGATGATCAAGACCTGTTTCCGTCCGGAGGATTATTTTGACATCCGGGACCATATGATCGGGACAGGACTGATTGGTGGGAAGGCAACAGGTATGCTGCTTGCCCGGAGACTGATAGAATCTATGGACCCGGAGCTCGCCTCGCGTCTGGAACCCCATGATTCTTTTTATATCGGATCGGACGTGTATTATTCCTATATTGTGGAAAATGACTGCTGGGACCTGCGGGTGAGGCAGAGAACCGACCAGGAGTATTTTTCTCTTGCCGGGACATTTGCGGATAAACTTCTGACAGGAGAATTCCCCGGGGAACTGGAGGAGAAATTCGCCTATCTTCTGGAATATTATGGGCATGATCCGATTATTGTCCGGTCCAGCAGTATTCTGGAGGACGGGTTTGGAAATGCATTTGCGGGCAAATACGAGTCGGTTTTCTGCGCCAACAGCGGCCATCTGGATGAGCGGCTGGAGGATTTCAAGAGGGCGATCCGCACCGTTTACGCCAGCACCATGAGTCTTTCTGCGCTGGAGTACCGCAAGCAGAGAGGACTGGACAAGAGAGATGAGCAGATGGCCATTCTGGTACAGAGGGTTTCCGGTTCGCACTACGGCCAGTATTATATGCCCTGTGCAGCGGGCGTTGGCTATTCCTGCAGCCCCTACCGTTTTCTCAAAGATATGGACCCCTCCGCCGGTATGCTCCGCCTGGTCATGGGACTTGGCATATCTGCGGTGGACAGGACAGAGGGCTCGTATCCCCGTCTGGTCAATCTGGACAGGCCGGAGGAAACTGCTGCTGTCACTTCGCAGGAAAAGCACCAGTATTCCCAGCGGGGAATTGAGGTCGTCAATAAAGAGAAGAAGGGGATTGAGCAGATTGATCTCCGGCAGATTGAGGATAAGCTTCCGCTCTTTCTGCAGAAGCTTCTTCTGGAGCATGATACAGAGGCGGAGCGTCGCCTTGCGGACAGAGGACAAGACAGAACTATCCGTTATATTTCCTGTGCAGGGCTTGTCCGAAGGAAGGACATCATGGGAGACATGCGTCGCATGCTGCACCTGATTCAGCAGAAGTACGGCTGTCCGGTCGATACGGAATTTACGATCAATCTTTCCGGGCAGGGGGATTACGTGATCAATCTTCTGCAGTGCCGGCCGCTGGAAGTATTTCAGGATACCGGAGCGGTGCAGATCCCGCAAAATCTCCGGCAGGAATCCATGCTGCTGAAGCTTGTGGACGCATCAATGGGACTCTCCCGGGAGGAAAAGCTGGACTTCATTGTGCTGATAGACCCGCAGGGATATTACCAGCTTCCCTATGCGGAAAAAACAAACATAGCCCGTGCCGTCAGCGCATTTAACTGGAAGCACAGGGGCAAGGGATGCCATATGCTCCTGATGGTTCCGGGCCGCATCGGAACATCTTCTCCTGAGCTGGGAGTGCCGACGACGTTTGCGGATATCAGCGCATTTGACGCCATCTGCGAGATCGCGGATTCCCGAGCCGGCTATAACCCGGAGCTGTCCTATGGAAGCCACATTTTTCAGGACCTGGTGGAGGCACAGATCCTGTATATGGCAGTCTTTGAAAATGAGCACACAAGGATCTGGCAGCCGGAGCTGCTGCAGAAATTCCCCAATATGGCGAAGGATTATCTCGGAGAGGAAAATCCTCCGGAGAAATATGAAAACGTCATAAAAATCTATGATGTGCGTGAGGCGGACTGCCGCCTGTATCATGATATGAAAACCGGGACGGTTGTGACTGCCTTTCTCTCTGGCAATGCAGTCAGATGACATTTATAATACATTTGCAATATAAAAGAGACCGGCACTTCTGCCGGCCTCCGTCGTACAAAAAAGTATTTGGCAGGCGTCACCTCTCCTGCATCGCTTTTAGACCAGAAGCACGTGGTTATAGTGTATCTAAGGTTGAGGCATTGTTTGAAGAGCATTACTTGTTTATGGAATGTAACTGCTGATTCATCTTCTCTGCTTCTTTTTTATAATGCTTTGCAAGCCCGGCCCAGATCAGTAGTGCACTTACCAGATCCCCGACAATGCAGAGAATCATCGGCACTGGTCCTGCATTTTTGGGAATCCATCCAACCAGAAAGCTTGTGATCAGTAATACCGCAAATCCGATCCCGAGGTGAAAAACAACCTGAATCGGATATGGAATTCTGTCATTTTCATAAATAAAGGATGGAAGACCAAATCCTATCCCGGTGCAGACCGTGCCGAGCAGCATTTTACTAAACTGATAATTGTCAAGACGAAACTCTCCGCCATTAGAAAGATCAAATACCATTCCTATGAAACAGAAGATAAGAACTGCGATCGTAACACCGACGAAACATGCTTTCATCATTTTCCTGAACATACTAAAAACCTCCTTCCAGGGCCAATTGATTCATTAGAGCCCGATACTCTTCTTAAAATCGGGAACATAGTGACGTGATACATATTCCTGACTGCCGTCCTTCAGATGGAGCAGCAGCATACCTCCGAAATCCGCTTCTATGCTGCTGCAAGCCGAAATTCTCACAATGACAGACCTGGAAATCTGGACAAAGGCAGTTCCGAGAATGGACTTTATTTCATAAAGCCGTTTATTTGTCACATATTTACCACGTTCTGTCCAAAGATACGTCCGTTCATCCTGAACCGTTGCCTTTACAATCTCATTGATCAGGATGATATAGCTCTTCTCACCCGAGGCACCAATGATAGTGTCTGAATTCTTCTGTAAATAGTCCAGAACCCGCTGAACCTCTTCGTTAATCTGCTTCGTGTAAATGACAGCATACGGATCCGGACAGTCTGTAATCTTAATTTCCGCTTTCAATTTGAACCACCCCCTGAATCATCTCGCGGTCAGTGTTTTCAATATCTTTTCGCTCTTTTAGATCGAGTATACTGATCATTATGGATTCTGTCTCCCCTTTTCGGGTAAGTGGCAGAAAAAGAGAGGTGAAATGCATGCATTTTCATATGGATAGCGTGATACGGAGACTGACACCTTGTC
>JBJEMO010000155.1:0-10182 GCA_051879715.1 Bilifractor sp. | reverse complement strand
ATTGCCATGATGATATAGCAGAAAACAGCTTCGCCTTTTCTGACCCGCCTGGGATTTGTCTGCACATGTTCTGCTTTAACCCTTTTCATGCGTCTGACCTCTCTTTCGTTGTTTGGTTGTGCCAAAAACAAAATTGATTAGTGCAACCATCAATAGACCTATGAGAAGCTGGATCAATCCGATTGCATTAGCTCTGGCATACTGGGTCCTTGTACTGGTTATTGCAAGTTCACGAATAATAAAGCTGATAGATTTTGTTCCGGCCGCTCCGCCAGTGAGAAAATAAACCTCATTGTATAGCAGAAATCCAGAGGTAGCTGCAAGAATTGTGACAGTCTTTATCGTTGGTTTTACCAATGGAATCGTAACATACCATTCTCTTTTCCAGCCGGTTGCACCATCTATCTTTGCTGCTTCATACAGTTCAGGAGAGATTCCATGAATCTGCCCCAGCAGCATCATTGCCGTAGTTCCACAGAAAAAGACATAGGCAAAGACAATAGCCCAGAAATTCACTCCCCTGACCAGCAGAACACTGTCCGTAAATCCCGGATCAAAGAGATGTATGATCTGCTGGATGGGGCCGTATCTTGCATTGTACAATTGCAGAAATATGAGTCCCATTGCCGCACTGGATATTACACTGGGGATGATATACACATTTCTTGCAAAATGAGAAAACCGTAATCCTTTTGACAGGACAATTGCAACGATCAGAGTTAGCGGCACCTGTATCAGCACCCCAACCAGGGCCCAACCTAATGAGTTTCTCAATGCTTCCCAGAAATACGGATATTGGGTGAAAATGTATTTGTAATTATCCATCAGATGCCCTGAGGGAAGAAATTCAGGGTGTGCCAAATTGGTGTAATCCCATTTGCAGAAAGATGTCACAATAATCTGTATAATCGGATAACCATAGAAAAGCACAAAGCAAAGACAGGAAGGCAGCAGAAACAAGAAAATAAACAGAGATCTTCCTTTCGTTTTTTTCATCGGATCTTTTCCTTTTAGTGCATTATCCAATAATCTTACTACTCGTCAATGTGTATCGGAGCCGCACTCCCCAAGGAGCCCGGCTCTGTTCCGACATTATGCAATGAGTGCTGTCAGCTCAGACTGCAGTTCTTTGCATTTAGCCTGGATATCGGTTCCGGCGACAGAGCACTCAATCAGCTTGTTTACAATAGCTGTCTGAACATCTGAACCCCATGAATAATTGATTGTGTTGACGACTGTATCTGCATCATTTGCCAGTGTGCAGGCCTCTGCCAGAAGCTTTACACTGTCGTTGTCGCTTCCTTTTGCCAACTCTTTCAGGTCAAGATCTTCATTGCATGGATTGGCATTAACCTCGAGGAAAATTCTCTTCTGAACCTCATCGCTTGTCATATATTTTACGAATTCGAGGGCGAGCTTCTTCTGTGCTGGAGAAAGATCTGAAGAAATCGTCAGACCGCCTCCTGGTGCTGAAAGGGAAACATTTCCGGGATAGACGGCAGGCTTAATTGTACCGGTGGCATCACCAAAACCACTTGCACCCCATACACCATTCAGGAATGTAGCGCATTTTCCGCTGTTGAAATCACCGGAGAAATCACCGACATTGTCGCTTGCATTTGCTGATCCATTTGCCTGGTCCATTTCTGCAATTGTGGTAAAGGCAGTGACAAAATCATCCGAATTAATGGTATCTTCGGTCAGTTCTGAGGATACGGCATCCGGATTCAGAAGCCCCATATATGCGTTGAAGAGTCTTACGGATCCCTGACCAGCACTATATGCATAAACCCCATTTGCAGCGCCGTAGGAAGCAATAGCATTCATGGATGACGCCATATCTTCATAGGACTTCCATGTGTCCGGTTCTGACGCGCCAGCAGCCTTATAGATATCCGCATTGTACCAGAGCCCAAGTGTGGTAAGCTGATCATGAACTGTATAAATATGACCATCCTTCTGGTTCATGGTGTAGTTGATTCCCACCTTGGATTGCAGATTTTCCGAGTCGATATAATCCTTCATATCCAGAACAAGATTTTGTGAAATTGCAGCCAACGGAACTTCTCCTCCTGCAAAATCCACCATGTTCGGAAAAGATCCACCTGCCACCTCATTCGTAACAATTTCCGTAACGTCTTCAACAGGAATCGGTTTGAATTGACAGTCATCATCTGCATGTTTATCCGCAAATTCCTGATAGATATCGCGCATAACAGCTGCTGCCGGCCATGTTTCTTCATCATGATAGTAAGCATGATAAAATTCCAGTACTTCCTTACCAGCTGCCTCACTATCTTTTGATCCACCTGCTACAGATGCAGAAGCAGTACTGCTTTTGGCAGAAGAGCTGCTGTCAGATGGAAGATCTGCTGAGCTGCTACTTGTATTACTCCCGCACCCGGCAAGGCCTGCCGCTGTCATTGCCGTAACCAAAATCATAGAAACAATCTTTTTCCTCACAATAAAAATCCTCCCATTTGAAAAAATACATCGCTACACACTGTTTTCTGATGTATTGATTTTCACATGGAAGGATACTTTTTTGAATGAAAGATATTGCGCCAAACCAGGACGTTGTTTTCCTGTTGATGTTGCATCTTGTACTTTATTTACTTCAGTGCATTATTTTCCAATATTGACCTGACATCTTCGAGATAAGAGCGTTTCTGGTCCTCTTTCCAGATGTTTACAGGTATTTCAATTTTCTGTCCTGCCTGCTCCACACTGGGAAAAGCCTGCAGAAGTCTGTCGCTGGATGTCATGGATACAATGTCAAGATTTGGATTAGATGGGATTTGGCCGGTCTCATTCAGAATCCTTTCCTGCACCTGATCACTTAACATATATTTCAAAAAACGTACACTTGCATCAATTGTCTTCTGATTGTTTGTATTTCCGAGAATATACCCCAGGCAGGAGGATTCACAGGAAATTCCAGCTCCGTCAGATGATGGGAATGAAGCATATTTTACTTGTATATTTTCATTAATCATCGTATCTGCCCAAAGACCGTTGATATAGATAGCGGTTTTCCCGGCATTAAATGCCTCAAGTGTATCCCGGTACGAAAAGTCTGTCTGATTATCAGAATAAGCGCTGATTTGTTTAATGTAATTCTCTGACTCCTGAAATGCATCATCATTGAGTTCGGCTTCTCCCCTTTGCAGAGCCTTTAGCTGACGGGGATCCAGACTGGAAAGCAATGCATCTGTCAGATACATAATGTGATTTTCATCCATCTCCATAGCCGAAATCGAATCTCCATTCTGGTCTGAAAAAGTCTGTATTTTTTTGCAGTCTTCTAAAAGCTCATCCCAGGTTGAAGGCGGATTCTCTATTCCGGCCTTCTGAAAAATATCCGTGTTATACCAATAACCAGCAAGAAGGAGTACATCAGATACCGTATAAATGCGCCCGTCCTCCGTCATCCACCGTTTTCGTGTAGCCGGGGCAATATCCTTGGCAAAGGTTGGGTCCTGTTCAAGATATGGCTGAAGGTTCACTGCGTATCCCTTATCCACCATAAAATCATAGATTGAATCTTCACCTAAAGCCCCGGTAAAAATAACATCTGGTAATTCTCCAACTGTCAGCATTTCCTGAACCTTATGAATCACATCTTCAGAAGAAGGCATGGACACCAGGTTCACATCTATATCCGGATTATCTTTTTCGAAATCCAAATAGATCTCGCGCATGGCGACATGATCCGCTTCAGTACTGCCCCAACCATGCAGTACGGTTATTTCTGTCTTTTCCGAGTCGCTCTGGCCACATCCAGTCATCATCGACAAAAAAAACAGCAATGCAAATGTCATGGTAAAAAGGTGTATACTATTTTTCAGTGTGCATTTTCTTTTCATACTCTTTTGGAGAACATCCTTCCATCTTCTTGAATACTCTTGAGAAATATGCGACATCATCAAAGCCTACCTGTTCTGCCACTTCATAAATCAGATGTCCGTCCAGAATCAGTTCTTTGGCTTTATTGATCTTGTACCTGCTGATATCATCAAACAGGTTGTTTCCCGTCCGGCTTTTATAAACACGACTGATATAAGACCGATTTACATGAACCGCCGAAGCAATATCCATGAGAGTGATTTTCTTGAAGTAATTTGTTTCGATATAGCGCCGGACCTGTGTCACCAGATCATCAGGGTTCTTTTGTATGAGTTCCGCGTCAGCAGCCGTATCCGATGTCTTAATTTCTGAAAGTTTCCGTTCGGCCTTTTTTATTGATTCCGGTAACAGCTCAAGCATAGAGGTTTTGATAATATAGTCACTGACATCGTAGTGTATAGCTTCTTTGGCGTATTCAAAATCTGCATATCCGGTCAGAAGAATGACTATGGTATGATCCAGATTCTCATATGCATATTTTGCAATTGCCATCCCGTCTACAAGAGGCATCTTAATATCAGTAATGATAATATCGGGTCTTCTGATCTTCACTTCGTCAAGTAGCTGTTTACCATTCCTTGCACAAAATGTCAGCTGACAATCCATCGATTGCCAGTCTATTAATTTTTTCATTGCTTCAAGCAAATATTCCTCATCATCAGCAACCATAACCTGCCACATACTAATCTTCCTCCTGTCGCTCGATCAAAGGAAAAATTACATTGACCCTTGTTCCTGTTCCAATATGGCTTTCCACAGACACACCGTAAGTATCACCATACAGATTTTTCAGAATACGATCAATGTTGAATAATCCTACATGTGTATGCGGAGAACTTTGATTTTCCTTTCCGATAGTGTCTTTATCAAATCCAACGCCATCATCTTCAATTGTCACTGTAAGATTTTTGTTTCGGCTGATAATAACAGATATATGACCATTGCCCTCTTTGGGTTCCAGGCCATGTGCAACAGCATTTTCTACCAGCGGTTCAATGCAAAGCCTTGGAACCATAAGAGATGCAAACTGATCCCGATCTGCTCCCTTATATTCCACAGAATACGTAATTTTATCCCCAAACCGGCTGTTCTGCAGATACAAATAGAATTCCACGATTTCCATTTCCTCTGACAATTTGATTTCAATTTCATTTTTTCGGAAAATTTTCCCCTGCAGAAGCCGTGAAAGCATAAAGATCAGCTTCTGCGTCTCCTTGTCACCATGAACTGCTGCCTTCATTCCGATCATGGAAAGAATATTGAAAAGAAAATGCGGGTTCATCTGCGACTGGAGATATTTGATCTTTGACTCCTGGTGAAGCAGACGTGTCTCATATACCTGATTGACAAGGTGGTTCATGTGCTCCGTCATCCCGTTGAATGTGTCGCTGATATTGCTTAATTCCACAGTCTGATATTCACCGAGTCTGGTATCATAATGCCCTTCTTTAACCAGCTGGATTTTATCTGCTATCGTTTCCAGCGGTCTGACTGCCTTATGGGCGACAGCGCTGCCAATTAATGCCGTACAGACGATGACAGCGGCAGAGACACTCAATAATAGAATAATGGTCTTTTCCAGAGTCTGGTAAATCTCCCAGCGGTCCACAG
Organism: Bilifractor sp.; assembly: GCA_051879715.1. Lineage (GTDB taxonomy): Bacteria > Bacillota > Clostridia > Lachnospirales > Lachnospiraceae > Bilifractor. The sequence goes on along the minus strand of JBJEMO010000155.1, from coordinate 4,665 downwards.
ATGACTGTATTGTTAATCCAAATCCAGACTGCATGGTATTGTTAATGGGATCCAAATTCTGGTGCGTCAAGTGATTATCTGCAACTACAATGCCATCCTGGCCGGTAAGACTCCATGAATAACTGCGCAGGCTTTCAAGATTCGTGTAAACCCCTTCAATATATTCAGGGTTTAATGAAACAATGCACGTGCCCAATGGATGCATGACCGAATCATAGAGGTACAGACATAGATGGAAATGGCTTAGATCGTTCTCAATATAAAAAGGCTTTGTCTGTTGAAGGTACTTTTGGCGCAGAACCTGCATCTCGTTTACATCCTTCGCTTTTTCAGAGGCGGCTAATGGGTAATAAATTGTTGAAACACAGTCTGACCTATTGTTAAAAAGATATATTCCTGTTACAAATGGTTCCGAATTGCCCTGTCGATTCCTCTCAGAAAATAAGTCGGCCTGTGTCTGCAGGCGATTTTCCGTATCAGAAGCGGAATATACTTCCGCAAGAAAAAAGTCCATAATATTCTCATCATTCTGAATGGCCAGGATGCGCTCCTCCAGGAATCTCACAGAAGTGTTCAGCATCTCATTATCGCTCTGTAGAAGATACTGTGTATCCTCTTCTTCTTTTCGTATATAATAATGAAAGACAACGCTTATTGTGATAACCACTTGCAATAAAATTGCAATCGTACAACACAGTACAATAACTTTTCGGATGTGCTGACTGAGCGTTTTCTTTTTCTTCATGATGTTCATATGCCTGGATTTATTAATCGGATGTTCATCCACCTTTTTTTGCGAATGTGATATTCTTCTCATACCAGATGTCTATTCTCATGCCTGTGTTTCTGTGGGTAGCAAAGGTATTGTCTATTGGCTCATATTAGAATGTCATGGGGATCTAAAATCCGGAATCACGAAGTTGCCAATATAGAGCAAGTGTTTTAGCGATTTTGGTTAAATATTACCAAATGGGGTTTTTTCTGTCTATAATTAATTGGCGCATCTGTTGATTTCCCAATCTGGAGTGGATACTCTTTTAGTAATAATGCTTGATCAATTCATGAAATTGATTCATTATAAAAGTATTGTCAATATCAATAGAATGAGGGGAAATAAAAGAACATGTGTAATCCTGATGATGGTTTTGAAAAGAATAACAGAAATGCCAGTAAAAAGCCAAATCCCAGGGCCCTGACACCAATCCTGGTGTTTCTGATCCTGTATCTTGGAACGGGTATCTATTTTGAGTATATCCATCCACAGAAGGGGCAGATGGGCTTCTATATCATGTCCGTTGTCGTTGCCTTCGGACTGGCGCTTATTGTGGCCTTCTTGCAGAACCCGTCCCTGTCCTTTGACGAGAAGGTGCACATCTGTGCAAAGGGCATCGGTGATGACAATATCACGATCATGCTGTTTATCTTTCTGATGGCGGGCGCCTTCAGTGGAATTGCTCAGGAGGCAGGCGGTGTCGAGAGCACGGCGAATATGCTGCTGAACATCATACCGGGACGCTTCGCAATTCCGGGGCTTTTTGTCATTGCGTGCCTGATCTCTATGGCGATGGGCACGAGTGTCGGTACCATCACGGTTCTGGTTCCGATTGCGGCATCTGTTGCCAGCACTGCCGGCTTCAATCTTCCGCTGTGTGTGGGGACGGTAGTAGGCGGGTCTATGTTCGGAGACAATCTTTCCTTCATATCTGATACCACTATAGCGGCAACAAAAACCCAGGGTGTTGCCATGAAGGACAAGTTCCGCGCGAATATACGGATTGCCCTTCCCGCGGCGCTGATCACCCTGGGGATCCTGGTCGGTATTGCCCTGTCCGGCGGCCCGGCAAAGCTGGGAAATTATTCCTTTAATGTAGGACTTGCGATTCCATACTTTGCAGTCCTGATTATGGCCCTGCTTGGAACCAATGTGTTTGTCGTTCTGGGTGTCGGCATCATCCTGTTTCTCATGATGGGCGGATTGTGCGGAAGCCTGAACTTTGTGAGCGCCTTCACATCCATGGGAACCGGGACTACCGGTATGTTTGAGACCATGATCGTGACGATTCTGGTTGCGTCCATCAGCGCACTGATGGAGGAATACGGCGGTTTTGAGGCGATTCTGGCTTTTATCCGTAAGTTTTCTCACACCAGGCGCGGCGGTATGCTCGGCATTGCCTTCCTGACTGCACTGATGGACATTGCCACAGCGAACAATACCGTTGCCATCGTCGTTGCCGCACCCATTGCCAGAACGGTCAGCAAGGAGTACCAGATCCCGCCGCAGAAAACTGCTTCGCTTCTGGATACCTGCTCCTGTATCTTTCAGGGGATCATCCCCTATGGAGCACAGCTGCTGATTGCGGCAAAGCTGAGCGGGGTGGCCAGTGTAAGCATTATTCCCTGGCTGTTCTATCCGTTTCTGCTGCTGATTTTCGTTCTTTTGTCTATTCTGATTGATGGACGAAAGGTACATACATTTTCCTGAAGCAAATCTCAATTAAAGAACACCCGATGATGGAATATCACCGGGTGACCGAGGAAAATCTAATTGTGACACTTGCATACACACATAGGTGGCAGGTTCCGCTTAAAAAAGATTTTTGAGAAACTGCACCGCATTGCTGCGATTTTCTGTCGTTGCGATAATTCCGGCAACCATTTCGCTGTCGGAATATCCTGCACTTGCATTCCACTTTGAGGAATTGCTGAGGCTGATACCGTAGTTCTGTCTGCTTCCCTTACCGGTTCCATCTATGGAATCGTCGTCCGACTCCTGATAACCGGCCGCTGCAATCAGATTGTCTGCCAGCGCGTTCTGATCCTCCGATGAAAGTACATCATCGAGGTTCAGGAAATATCCATTCGCAGCAAAGGACTCAAACAGCTCCCTGGGGCAGATGATTACATCAATTGCCTGGTTAAAGGAAAGAACACTCGCAATTGCTGTATCCTGTGAATTGGAGGAATCCAGCCCGCTACGGATCAGGATCCGGTCGCTTTCTTCTGTTCCCAGGACCTCTGCCGTCTGTTCTGTCAATGTGTCTGTCGCACCCTTGTCCAGGGTCTGATCATAGACATAAACCGTGAGAATATTTCCTGGCTGCGGCCGCACAAAATTCCAGATCAGAAAAGCCGCCAGTATACAGATGCCAGCGATGATCAGCGTTTTCAGGAGATAGTAATCCTTAATATAGCCGAGCTTCTGGCGAAGTGTCATGGATCTGAACAGCTTTTTGTTTTCTTCCTTCTGTCTTCTGTTCTCTTCACCTTCCACCGCAGTCCTCCAGGGCATTCTGTCATAGATTATGCATAAAACAAGTATCCATACTCAGCAGGTACGTACCAATCTATTCTGCCGTTGATATTCTGAGCATACTGATCGCTACGCTCTGTAAATGGAAATCTGCAAATATCGATCAATATTTTTACAGATAGTATATCACAGAAGATGGATCCCGTCTTGATTTTCGACTTTACAGATTCGCCGCGCCGATCATGCCCGCCTGGCTTCCAAGCTCTGCAACTGTAATTTCTGGCAGCGTACCACTGGCACCTCCGAATGAATCGGAAGTGATCATCTCCCGGAGTGGCTCGAGCATATCCGAGGCAAAGGCGGATATCGCGCCTCCCAGGACAATGAGCTGCGGGCGGAACATATTGACTATGTTCACAATGCCGGTGCCGAGCATCTGCTCGTACTGCTCAACGACCTCCTGCATTGCGACGTCTCCATTTTCAGCCCGTTCGAATATATCTCCTAATGCTATTTTCTCTCCGGAAGCCTGCTCCGCCGCTTTCAAAAGGGCCGGAACAGATGCATATGCCTCGAGGCATCCCTTTCTTCCACAGGTGCAGGGCCGTCCGTTTACACGGATTACCTGATGGCCGACCTCGCTGCCACCCATAACACCGCCTTCGAATATGTGCCCGTTCAGGATAATGCCACCGCCGACACCGTTGCCAAGGGTGAACATAACAACATCGCTGAAATCCTTACCTGCTCCGGCAACTGCTTCACCCATTGCCGCACAGTCGGCATCATTGGCGATGCGCACCGGGCATGGAATAACCTTGCCAAGCTCCTTCACGAGTGCGACATTCTCCCAGCGGATATTGTTTGAGTAGATGACCTTACCGGCTCTCCGGTCAATGGTGCCAGGAACACCGACACCAACACCGATGCACTGATCGAGCGGCACCTTCTGTTCCTTCAGAAGATTTAGTGTCTGTTGTGCGACCTCATCGATGATCTCCTGTGCCGGTCGTTTCGGCTCTGTCGGGAAGGACTGTGATGCGATCAGTTCGTTCTGATCATTTACAAGACCGATCTGGGTCTCGGAGCTGCCAATGGTTATACCGACACGTACCGGATTTGCCTTTTCCCGGATCGTTGTGAGAAGGGCATCACAGGTCCCCTCGATCTGCCAGTCACCGCTGCCGGCGGAAAGGAAGAAGCTGTCGCCTTTTTTGTAATCCAGCTTCTCTCCCTGGCATGTGATCGTGCCCTTGCCGTCAAGATTCAGTTTATCAACTGTGAAATAGTCGCAGTCAGCGACGTGCGGATAGCTCGATCCTCTCCGTACGATCGGGACACGGTTTGTAACTGCGAGCGCCTTTTCGATGTGAAGGTCTCTCTTCTTTCCGTCCTTTCCGACACGGCCGTAATCA
>JBJEMO010000154.1:0-51860 GCA_051879715.1 Bilifractor sp. | reverse complement strand
ACCCCATAGGAGTCTAGCTCATCTGATACTAACTAAATGACATTGCCTCTGAACAATAACTTATCTGTAAAAAGATCTTCCTGTTTGCAAAGAGTTTCTACAATTCGTATTCTGAATGTGATAAAATAAAAACAAGTCCTGGTTATTTAGGCGTATGAAACGGATAACCGAGATAATGACAGATGCAGGATAGCGGAAAATCCTGATTTCACGGAAGTGGACATAGATGGTCAGGACAGATAAATTTTTCAGAAAGGAGAAAGATGGTGAATTATACCAAGTATGCATTAAAAGACAGCGCGGAGCTGGAATCTCTTCTGAAGGACAGGGACCATCTCTATGTTGTCGCCTGCAACAAGTGCTTCAAGGAATACGATACGCATGATGAGCCGGATGCGGATGCATTTGTGAAGCTGGCACAGACTCAGGGTAAGCACATTACCGGTGTCACAAAGCTGGACTTCCTGTGCAATCAATGCAGAACCGAAAAGGCTCTGAAGGACGGCGTCCCGGAAGGGACAGAGCATATTGCGGTCGTTGCCTGCGGGCTTGGTATCCAGACGGTTGCGAACATGGGGGTCAGGCCGGTGCTGGCCGCTGCTGATTCGCTCAATTACACTGGCTATCATGGTATGGCACTGACCCAGAAGACCTGTGGTGCATGTGCTCAGTGCTACCTGAACCTGACCGGTGGCATCTGTCCGATTGTCGATTGTTCCAAGAGCCTTTTGAACGGCCAGTGCGGAGGAGCAAAGAATGGAAAGTGTGAGGTAGACCCGAAGAAGGACTGTGCCTGGGAGAAGATTTATCAGAGACTGAAGGCACAGGGACGTCTCGAAGAGTTCCTTTCGCAGCCGGTTCAGCTGCGGAACTACTCCAGGGTCGGGCAGAAGGAAATTGCAGCATATGTAAACCATATCCGGGACAGACGGTTTGCCGGTTATTATGGCGGTGTTCATCCCAGCGAGCGGAAAGAGATCACGGAGGGTATTGCGCTGCAGAGGTTCCCGGAGCCGGATCAGGTGATCATTCCCCTGTCCATGCATGTCGGTAAGCCGGCAGTTCCGCTTGTAAAGGCTGGAGATTATGTCAGGGTCGGACAGAAAATCGCGGAACAGGACGGATTTATCAGCTGCTGCGTACATTCCAGCGTGAGTGGCATCGTCACAGCGATTGAGCCGCATACCCATCCGAACAAGGGACCGGGAGTGATGTCCATCGTCATTCATTCCGACGGAAAAGATGTGCTGGATGATTCCGTGAAGCCGGCTAAACCGCTGGAGGAGCTGACACCCGATGAGATCATCGATATTGTGAAGGACAAGGGCATTACCGGTATGGGCGGTGCCGGTTTCCCGACCTATGTAAAGCTGAAACCGAACAAACCCATTGATGCCGTGCTTCTGAACGGCTGTGAATGTGAGCCGGTCCTGACGGCAGATCACCGGGTGCTTCTGGAGTATCCGGATGCTGTGATCTTTGGTCTGCAGGCTATTATGAAGGCGGTTGATGCCCCAAAGGGATATATTGTCATTGAGGACAATAAGCCCGATGCAGTAGCACTGCTCCAGTCGAAGGTGGAGAATATCGACAACATAGAGGTCCGCTGTGTCCGCACCAAGTATCCACAGGGAGCTGAAAAGATGCTCATCAAGAATGTAATGGGACGCATGGTGCCAAGCGGCGGTCTGCCTGCAGATGTGGGTGCAGTCGTGGATAATGTCAGCACGGCGAAGGCAATCGCCGACGCGATCCGTACCGGGATGCCACTGGTAGAGCGTGCTGTCACGGTATCCGGGGAGCATATCGCACATCCCGCAAATCTGATGGTGAAGATCGGAACCAATGTGCAGGATATCATCGATTATTGTGGTGGTGTGACCGGCGATGACATCACAATCAAGATGGGCGGACCGATGATGGGCTTTGCAATTTCTGATACCAATGTACCTGTCATCAAGGGCTCCAATGGTATCATTGCTGTGGATACCCGTCACAGCCAGGAAGAAGAATGTATCCGCTGCGGACGCTGTGTGGACGTCTGTCCTATGGAACTCGCACCGCTTAATTTTTCCAAATATGTGGATGAGGGAAATGCGAAGGCACTGCTTGCAGAGCATATCAGAGACTGCTTTGAATGCGGATGCTGTCAGTATATCTGTTCCTCCAGAATTCCGCTTGTGACAAAGATCCGGAAGGGAAAAGCCATGATCAGGGAGGTGAAATAAGATGCTGATTACAGAATTAAAATCTGAAGAGCTGATAAGGTCCCTGGTTGCCGGAAAAATGTTTATCATTAACTGCCATGGATGTATGGAGGTTTATTTTCCGGAGAAGGAAGCAGATGCGCTGGAGAAATCTCTTGCAGATGAGGGAAGGGTCACGGACATTGTTACAACGGATTATATCTGTAATCCGGACCACCTGAAGCTGCAGCTTGGCAGACATGATGCAGAAATCGATGCGGCAGATGGTATTGTGGTATTTTCCTGTGGCGTGGGTGTACAGACTGTAGCAGATCTTTATCCGGAAAAACGTGTGTATGCTGCCTGTGATACGATCCGCCTGCCAGGATACCAGGGGGTAACACCGATGGAGGAGGACTGCGGTCAATGCGGTACCTGTTATCTGAATCTGACCGGTGGAATCTGCCCGATTACTGCCTGCTCGAAGAGCCTCGTGAATGGTCAGTGCGGAGGCGCAAAGAACGGTATGTGTGAGGTGGATCCTGAGATGGAATGCGGATGGGAACGCATTTACAGAAGACTGAAGGAGCTTGGACGACTGGATGCCATGCGCTGTCCGACCCAGCTGCACAATTTTGCAACTGATGAAGCAACGAAGGAATGTAAGGAATCATAAAGAATCGTAACTCATTAAGAATGATAAATTCGGGATGATCAAATGATCATGGGATAAGATACATTTACCAGGAGAAGATAAGATTATGAAAATTACAGAGTTGTTTAAACAGGGCGAATTTGTAGTATCTGCCGAGGTTGGTCCGCCAAAGGGATTTCATATTGAACAGATGGTGGAGGACGCGAAAAAATATCTGTCCGGCGTCGATGCAATCAACGTGACAGACTGTCAGTCTTCTGTCATGCGGATCGGCTCCCTCGCAGTGTGCAAGACCCTGAAGGATGCAGGACTGAATCCGATTTTCCAGCTTGCATGTCGTGACAGAAACCGGATTGCACTGGAATCTGATCTGCTCAGTGCTGCACTGTTTGGTATTGACAACGTGCTTGCACTGACTGGAGATCACACGAAGCTGGGCGATCATCCGGATGCAAAGCCGGTCTTTGATCTGGATTCCGTTTCTCTGCTGCACACCATGTGTCTGCTCGAGCAGGGGAAGGACCTTGGGGGAAATGATCTGGTCGGTGAGCCGCCGAAATTCGCGAAAGGTGCGGTTGTGTCTCCGTGCAGTGATTCAGTTGATGCACAGCTGATGAAAATGGAGCGCAAGGTTGCCGCCGGTGCTGAGTATTTCCAGACACAGGCTGTGTTTGAGCCGGAGAAATTCATTAAGTTCATGGAGCAGGCAAAGCAGTTCGGAAAGCCCGTCATGCTTGGCATTATCATTCCAAAATCTGTGGGAATGTGTAAATATATGAACAATAATGTCGCAGGTATTTCTGTTCCGGATTCTATGCTGGATGAGCTCAGAGCTGATAAAGAGAAGACAAAGGCAGGCGTCACAGGTGTGGAGATTGCCGCGCGCATTATCCGGGAATGCAGACCATACTGCCAGGGTGTACATATCATGTCACTGGGCTGGGAGGCAAAGGTCCCGGAGCTTCTGGAAAAGGCCGGAATCAGTAAATAACAGCAGATATCAGGCAGATATAAATCAGATATAGAGCAGATAAAGGCTGCACCGTGAAGTGCTGAAATAAACACTTCCCGGTGCAGCCTTTTTTAGCGTTATCAGAGTTATCCGATCGTAATGCTATACGGACAGGATCAGGAGCCGGACAGCTCCATGAATTTCTCTTTCATATCACATTGCAGCCGGATTCCGTGGGCTTCCAGTACCTTCTGCATGGCATACAGAGTATCAGCTACGTCATTTCTGTTGCAGCTCTCTCCCATGTGTCCGATACGGACAACCTTTCCCGCCAGTACGTCAAAGCACCCGGAGATCAGAATATTGTAGTCCCGGGCCATGCCCTGCAGCAATTCCCGATCTGTAATTCCTTCTGGTACATTTACAACCGTAACAGTGTTGGACATACCTTTTTTCAGATAGAGGGAAAGCCCTGCGGCCTTTATGGCTTCTCTTGTGGCATGGGCAATGCGCGCATGCCTTTCATATACATCCTTGTCTGCCAGGAAATTATCCAGCGCCTGGCGCAGCCCGTTGATATCACTGATTGGCATCGTGTAGGGGAACCACTGGTTTTTGTAATAATCCTTCATCGCCAGAAGATTTGCGTAAAAGCTTCTGATCGGGACTTTCCTGTTCTCCATTGCGGCAAAGGCACGGTCGCTCACCCAGACCATTGTAAGGCCTGGAGGACAGGAAAGAGCCTTCTGAGAACCTCCGCACAGGATATCAATGCTGCAGCGTCCCAGATCCAGCGGCTCGCCGAACATCCCTGCCACGGAGTCCGCCACGACCATGATGCCATAGGAATTCAGAAGATTGCTGATCGCTTCCACGTCGTTGAGAACACCGCTTGGCGTGTCACAATGTACAACCGTGGCGTATTTGAAGTCATGGTCCTTCTTCAGAAAATCTGCAAGCGCGTCCAGAGGGACGGGCTCGTGATAGTCTGTGGTAAAGAGGACTGCTTCACCTTCATATATTTTGACAAAATCTGCAAATCCCTTTCCAAAGATGCCGTTATCGATGATCAGCACCCGGTCTCCGGGCTCGGTCAGTGAAGCACAGGCAGCCTCCAGTCCCAGAATGCCCTCACCACCAAGTATGAAAGCGGTCTGGTCAGTGTGCAGAGCCTTGGATAACAGATGGCATGTTTCATGGTAGAATTCGAAAAAGGCAGGATCAATGTCCGGGTTGGTACAGGGCAGCGCCCTTGCATTTCTTACGTTTTCACGGACCTGTGACGGCCCCGCGGTCATGATTTTATACATGAAAATCACCTCTTAGCAATCAGAATTATTTTACACTCCGTTATTCTTTTTCAATCCGATCTGTTCTGTTTCATAATCAGTTCTGCATGCCGGCTGTTATATCATGCAGGCATTGCGTAGGAGCGGCGTGACACTCTTCGCAGAAGCGGAAGCGCGGCAAAGACGATCACGATGGCCGTGCCAACCTGCAGAACATTACCGGGAATGGAACCAACAGGTGTGATCCAGTTTCCATAGAGAATCACCTCGGCAAAATAATAACCCACAATTTTGATGGCCAGGGCAATCAGCATTGAGACGGCGTCGTTGACATGGACATTCCGGATCGGTCTTTTTTCTGCGAACCAGCCTACTACAAATCCCATTGCACCGACGATTACAAAGGTAAAGGGAGCCCATGCAGTCCATCCACTGAGCAGGTCAAAAAGCCCCATACCGATTCCGCCAGCAAGTGCGCCTGTCTTTTTCCCGAACAGAATTGCCGCAATGAACAGCGGTACATTTCCCAGATGAATCAGGCCGCCGCTTCCGGCGAAAGGAAGCCGCACGTTAATCAGCCAGGTTGCTACATACGTAAGGGCTATCATCAGCGCAATGGTTACCATCTCCTGCGTCTTGTTTTTGAACCGGATGACATTAGACCGCTCTGCAGCGGATTGTATTTCTCCGTTCTTACGATCTGATGCTTTGTTTTCTGTCATGTTCCCACCTCCGAAATAAAAATCTGGCATTTATTTTAAACAATTTTGGATATATGAGTATTCCCAATTTTGCATAAAAAAATATGACCAGATTCTCATTGCGGATTTCTATCGGAGATTCTTCTGCAGAAAATCCGGCTTTCCGTCATGATCATTGTCCCGCAGAAGCATGCCAAGCAGAAAGCCTGTGATCATTCCTCCCAGATGTGCCCAGATATTGATGCCGGCGCCGATATTCTGAACAAACATTAACAGGGAAAAGATGATCATCAGCCATGGATTAGCCCGCCGGTTTGTCTTCTTCCGGTCCATGACTGCAGCCCCCGCGTAGGCACCGATCAGACCGAAGATGGCTCCGGATGCTCCTGCGGAAAGATTATAATTTCCTGTTGCAGCATCTATGCACAGGCTCAGGATATTGCCACCGATTCCGCTGGCAAGATAAAGAACCAGATATCTGATTTTTCCATACTGTTGCTCGAGGGACCACCCGCAGTAGGACAGGGAGATCATATTGGAGAAGATATGGCTGAATCCAAAATGGATGAACATACTTGTAAACAGCCGCCACCACTGATGACCGTCAATGATATACGGCGCATATTGGGCACCATAGGCGACGACAGTATTTTCCCCCGTGCTTCCGCCCGTTAATTCCTCAAACAGAAATACAATGATATTGATCAGAATCAGCAGGATGGTTACGATGGGAATACCTGCAGCTTTTCGCAGGGTACGTCTGGCATTCATACCGGCACCCGGGTTCATCGGACTCTCTTGCAGGATGTCATTTCCGTAAAGCATGATATAGCGGTCAACGGTGTCATGCGCCCAGTTTTCTGCTTCCTGCGCATTGTGGAAATACTGGTCCCCGATTACTTCATGCTGCGGACTCAGGACCGTGCACCGTATGCCTGCTACTTCATAGTAAAAGCGAAGTGAAAAATTCCGATATTTCTGTAATTTCATTTATCTGAAGATCCTTCCTTCCGGATTTTGTCTGTATATATGTTTGCAAAAAAACAGCACCTGTCTGTACGGATATGATATAATAAAAACCAACATACACGCAGATATGATTCCTGCATAACATAAAAAGGAGGAACTTGCAATGAAATTCTTTATCGACACAGCAAATGTAGATGAGATCCGCGAGGCGAATGATATGGGTATCATTTGCGGTGTTACAACCAATCCGTCCCTGATTGCGAAGGAGGGACGCGATTATAAGACCGTTCTGAAGGAAATTGCCGGTATTGTTGACGGAGCCATCTCTGGTGAGGTAAAGGCAACAACCACTGATGCTGAAGGCATGATCCGTGAGGGACGTGAGATTGCCGCAATTCATCCGAATATGGTTGTAAAAATCCCCATGACAGCAGAAGGCCTCAAGGCGATCAAGGTGCTGCATTCCGAGGGAATCAAGACAAACTGCACACTGATTTTCACTGCAAACCAGGCGCTTCTCGCAGCAAGAGCAGGTGCCACATATGTTTCTCCGTTCCTTGGCAGACTGGATGACATCAGCACGAGAGGTGTTGACCTGATCCGGGATATTGCTGATATATTTGCAGTCGCTGACGATATTGATACAAAGATCATCTGTGCATCCATCCGTAATCCGATGCACATCACAGACTGCGCACTTGCAGGTGCCGACATCGCAACAGTGCCGTTCAAGGTACTTCGTCAGATGATCAATCATCCGCTGACAGATGCCGGAATTGTGAAATTCCAGGAGGATTATAAAGCTGTATTCGGAGAATAAACCATCCGGTATAGAAGAGGGCTGTCGCATAAGATCAGTCAGATGCGGCAGCTTTTGCAGTTATCAGAAAATTGGAAAGGAACATACGCAATGGAAAATCTGGAATTACAGAAAATTGCTAATGCAGTCCGCAAGGACATTGTGACAGCTGTGCATTCCGCAAAATCCGGACATCCGGGCGGATCACTGGGTGCTGCGGACATTTTTACCTATCTTTATTTTGAAGAATTAAAGAATATCGATCCCAAAAATCCGCAGAAGCCGGACAGGGACCGTTTTGTGCTCTCCAAGGGCCACTGTGCGCCAGGACTGTATGCAGTGCTGGCTGAGAGAGGGTATTTTCCGAAGGAGGATCTGGTCACCCTTCGTCATATCGGGTCCTATCTGCAGGGACATCCGAATATGAATGATACACCTGGTGTAGATATGTCAACCGGTTCGCTGGGACAGGGCGTTTCTGTCGCCTGTGGAATGGCACTGTCGGCAAAGCTTTCCGGTGAGCATTATCATGTCTATACGCTTCTGGGCGACGGAGAGTGCGAAGAAGGCGAGGTCTGGGAGGCAGCCATGTTTGCCGGAGACAAGAAGCTGGACAATCTTACAGTGATCGTAGACTACAACGATCTGCAGATTGACGGCACACTGGAGCAGGTGAATTCACCACTTCCTCTGGATCAGAAATTTGCGGCATTCAACTTCCACGTCATCAACGTGACGGACGGCAATGACTTTGATCAGCTGCGCGCCGGGTTCAGAGAGGCGGCAGAGGTTAAGGGTATGCCATCTGCGATTATCTGCAGAACGGTCAAGGGCAAGGGAGTTTCCTATATGGAAAACAACTGTGCATGGCACGGCAAGGCACCAAATGACGAGGAGTTCAGGACAGCCATGGATGAGCTGGAGAAAGCAGGTGAAGCATTATGTCAGAAGTAAAGAAAATTGCTACCCGTGAGAGCTACGGCAATGCCCTGGTGGAACTTGGAAAACAGCATGACGATCTCGTAGTTCTTGATGCGGATCTGGCAGGGGCAACAAAGACGGGTATTTTCAAAAAGGCCTTTCCGGACCGGCACATTGACTGCGGCATCGCCGAGGGCAATATGATGGCCATCGCAGCGGGACTGGCTGCGACCGGAAAAGTTCCATTTGCCAGCAGCTTCGCCATGTTTGCTGCAGGCAGGGCCTATGAGCAGGTCAGAAATTCCATCGGCTATCCACATCTGAACGTCAAGATCGGTGCCACCCACGCGGGCATTTCCGTCGGAGAGGATGGGGCATCGCATCAGTGCCTGGAGGACATCGCCCTGATGCGTGTGATTCCTGGAATGACCGTTATTGTACCTTCGGATGATATTGAGGCAAGAGCAGCGGTTGCGGCTGCTTATGCATATAAGGGCCCTGTATATCTGCGTTTCGGGCGGCTGGCTGTACCGGTGATCAACGACAATCCATCCTATCATTTCGAGATCGGAAAGGGGATCACCCTGCGGGAGGGAAAGGACCTTACCATCATCGCCACCGGACTGGAGGTGGAATCTGCAGTGGAAGCAGCCAAAATGCTGGAAAAGGATGGTGTAGATACCGAGGTTATCAATATTCATACGATCAAACCACTGGATGAAGCACTTATTACAGCATCTGCAAAAAAGACAGGGAAGGTCGTTACAGTGGAGGAACACTCTGTCATTGGAGGACTGGGAGGGGCCGTATGCGAGACATTGTCGGCGAAGGCACCTGTTCCGGTACTTCGGATTGGCGTCAGGGATGTATTTGGAGAGTCTGGACCTGCTGTAGGCCTGCTGCATAAGTACATGCTCGACGGGGAAGGCGTATACCAGCAGATCCGTGCCTGGCTTTGATTTTCATGGCTTAAATAAAGTATGCTGATAAACGCTGATAGTTCAATGCAACATCATAATATCGTGAGGTAATCATGAATAAAGCAGAAAACAAGGTGCTCATCATGTCTGACAATCATGGCGATATTGCCGCAATGAACCGGATCATACAGAAGGAGTGGCCCTTTGATGTGCTGGTGCACTGCGGGGATTTCCAGTGTAATCTGGATATGGTTCTGGAACATCGGGCAGAATTCCGCCTTCTTGCAGTACAGGGCAACTGTGATCTGCGCTCGGAATTCCCGGAAGAAAGGATTTCTGATATCGGGGATTTCCGTGTAATGATTGTTCATGGTCACCATCATTATGTGGATTTTGATACAGATGTCCTGGCGGGTGCGGCTGCCCGGAACAATGCTGATATCGTTTGCTACGGGCACACCCATGTGCCGGAAATAAAGGAGCAGAACGGTATTCTTGTGCTGAATCCGGGGAGTCTCACGCGTTCCAGGCGCTATGACAGAAGAGGGACGTATATCATCCTGCATACGGCTCAGACGCGTAAGAGAAATGCGGTTCTGAAGTCTGTGGATGGTGAGACACTGTCTGGCTATGAAGGATAAAGGGGTCGTGGAAAAAAATTTTGACATTAATGAACAGAAATTCAGCATCCGATGCAAATATTACCTCGGGAAGGATCCTCATGCCGTAACCGATGTCGTCATTGCCACCTATGGGTTTGGCGGCAATAAGGACAACAATGCAACAGAAAAATTCGCGGAGCGCCTGATTGCTAAATATAAGCATTTCGGGGTAGTTGTATTTGACTGGCCCTGCCATGGCGCAGATTCCAGAAACCGTCTGCTGCCGGATGAATGCATGACCTATTATCATCTTGTGACAGAGCACGTGCTCCGGGAAATGCATGCGGAGAGAATCTACGCCTATGGCACAAGCCTGGGGGGCTATTTTACCCTTCGTTATCTGACAGAATATGGTAATCCTTTCCATAAGATTGCACTTCGCTGCCCGGCCATCAATATCTATGAGATTATGACGGCGGATATTTCCGATGAAGAGAAGGCAAAGCTGGACCGGGGGAAGGAGATTATCCGTGGATATACCAGGAAGATCAGGCTGACAAAGGAATTCTTTGAACAGCTGAAGGCAGTGGATGTCCGTCAAAAGGAATATTTTGACTTTGCAGATGATATGCTGATTCTGCACGGGACAAAGGATGAATTCATTCCGTTTGAGGAGGTACGGCGTTTTGCAGAGGACAATGTCATTGAATTCCATCCGGTTGAGAACGCGGACCATCCATTTTCAGACCCCCACATCATGGACCTTGCCATATCGGAAATCATTGACTTTTTTCATCCGGAACACTGATGCCGGCAGGATAATACCTGTACAGAAGCTGTATGCGGCTGATTACTGAAATGCTTACCGCGTATAATGGAGATGTACATGCCACATTTATTGAAAAGGGTAGAATACCTTCGAAAAAGAATCCGCCTTGACCGGAAAACCTTTATTTTGTATTCCATTCTGCGGACGCTTGTCATCATTACTGCGATCCGCTGTTTCTTCACAAGGAATTTTGAAGGATTCGCAATCTGTATTTTTTCTCTGGTCCTGTTTCTGCTTCCCTCCTTTTTTGAGGAGAAGCTGAAACTGGAAATTCCGCCTCTTTTCGAAAAAATTATTTATCTGTTCATCTATGCTGCAGAGATTCTCGGCGAAGTAAACCACTATTATACTGCGATACCGGGCTGGGACACGATGCTTCACACGATCAACGGATTTCTATGTGCGGCGATCGGCTTTTCTCTGGTGGATATCCTGAACAGGAAGAGCAGCCGGCTCAATCTGTCTCCGATTTATCTGGCTGTTGTTGCCTTCTGCTTTTCCATGACAATCGGGGTAATCTGGGAATTCATTGAATTTACGATGGATCAGTTTTTTTATCTGGATATGCAGAAGGACTTTATCGTAAAAACCTTCGGATCTGTCACACTGGACCCTACGCATTCACAGATACCTGTCCGGGTGTCCGGCATCACAAGAACGATCATCGAGACAGCGAGCGGCAAAAAATACGTGATCAACGGCGGATATCTGGACATTGGGATCATCGACACCATGAAGGACCTCATGGTGAACTTTGTCGGTGCTGTTGTTTTCAGTATTATCGGCTATTTCAGTGTAAAAAACAGGAACAGGAAAGATGACGGGAAACACAGAGGAAAAATGATCGGGGAGAATATTGCGGAGGATCTCAGAGTCCGCACACTTTCGGATGAAGAAATGCAGAAGCAGAGAGAGGAAATAGAAAACCAGAAGCAGAATATTCAGCAGGAGATTCAGGAGGATAAGGAAAATCTGAAACAGTCCCTGCGCAGAAACGTAGAAAGTGTAGAGAGAAAGATAGAAAAGGGAGAGTAAGATGCATCGGAATAAGGCTGGAATTGTGGCATGCTCAGATCCGCTTGATATAGGTCAGAAAGAAAATATAGACAGACTGACAGGCTTTCTGAAGACAGTTGGCTTTGATGTGGTTATGAGCCATGCGGAGATGATGTATGCCGATCCCGGCAGCGGAAGGGCGAAGGCTGAAGCTCTGATGCAGATGTATTCTGATCCGGAGATGGCGGAGATCTTTGATGTCTCAGGCGGTGATATGGCAAATGAACTGCTGGACTTTCTGGACTTTCAGGTAATCCGTGAGAGCCGGGCCAGACTCTGGGGCTACAGTGACCTGACCACACTGCTCAACGCTGTTTATACGAAGACCGGGAAAACCAGTGTACTATATCAGGTACGTAAAACCGTTTCCGGGGATTGCCAGGTGCTGCAGAGGGAGCGTTTTACCAGCTGGATGGAAGGCACATCGGATGCGCTGTTCACACCGAATGTGTACCGCATATCCGGCGGGCCGTTTGAGGGCACCGTGGTAGGAGGAAACATACGCTGTTTCCTGAAGCTTGCTGGAACAGATTATTTCCCGGACGTTACCGGAAAGATTCTTCTGCTTGAATCTCTTGGAGGTGGTGAGCCCCAGGTGATTGCCGGGCTGTCACAGCTGCGGAGCATGGGCGTTTTCCAAAAGATCAATGGGCTTCTGCTTGGCACATTTACTGCACTGGAACATGCCCGGAATGGCAGAACAGAAAACACACATACCCGGATTGACAAGACTGAGACTATCAGAACAGGCAATGTGGTATCTCTTGTAAAGCGGTTTGTGCCGGAAGATCTGCCAATCTGGAAGACCGGGGAGATCGGGCACGGTGACGATTCCCGGGCAGTTGTCATCGGCGCACCCTATATCCTGCACTGATCAGCAGGACGTGCGCGACAGACAGGATGAGGAGAGAGGAGCGTGATCGGCAGATGAAAAGATATATCTCGGACCAGCATTTTTATGATGAAGACGTCATGTCCTTTCTGGACCACAGACCGTTTCAGTGTGTCGCGGATATGAACGCATACATGATTCAGCAATGGAATGACACCGTCAGGAGAGATGATGAGATCTATATCATCGGCGATATGTTTTCCTGGTCCGGGGCCGGACGTGATCCTGAAAAGCTGAACGATGTTCTGCACCGGCTGAAGGGCCGGCTGTATCTGGTGATAGGTAACCACGACCTGAAGTGGTTTGATCACCCGGGTATTGACCGGGACCGATTCGGATGGATCCGTCACTATGCGGAAATCCATGACGGGGAGAAGAATGTGATCCTCAGTCATTATCCGATGCCTTTCTATGGGATGAACCACATGCGGGACAAGCAGGGCAATCTGAAGACCTTTATGCTCCATGGACATGTGCACGATACTCTGGAGGCAAAGCTGCTCTATGATTTTGAACATAGGGCGGCGCAGGAGAACATTGCCATCGCATCCGGAAAGTGCGAGCCTGTAATCTGTAACCTGGTCAACTGTTTTTGCGTATACTCAGATTATCGTCCGCTTGGCCTTGGTGACTGGGCGGGTCTCCGGGAATCATATATGAAATCCTGAAATCTGAATGCCTGTTGCTTTTTTGTGCATTTTTTCGAAAATTGTAAAATATTTGTGTACATCTGAAAAAATCAAGAGGAATTGTTCATTGAATTTGATGGTGATTTTTGGTGAAATGTTTTCCGTAAATTGCGTTATAGTATCCATGTAGTGAACAGTCGCATTCATCTTTCGCGGGATGACGATAAGGATGTAATACGATGTTTCTGTCCAGCGCCCCGCATAGTGGACGTTACATAATTCAGCCGGGTTTAACGGCCCGGAGAAAGAGGTTACGGTATGGAAACATTATTTGCAAACGCAAGAGACATGAGCAAAAAGGGAAGACAGCTGAGGAAGCAGGGCCTGATTACAGGTTCGATTTCAGGCAAGAAACTGGAGCATTCTATCAGCCTTCAGATTCCGGAGAAAAATGTCAAACAGTTCATGCTTCATCACACAATCGGAAGTAAGGCTCTGGTTGATGTGGACGGACAGAAGTATATGACGATGATCAAGAGCGCCGACTTCAGTCCGCTGACCAACCATTATATCGATATGACCTTCCAGCAGCTGCAGGCAGATGAGAAGGTTAAGGGCGAGGCAGAGATCATTCTGGAAAATGAGGATCATGCAAACGGATTCATTACGAACAACTGCTCTGTCGTTGAGTATGAAGCTTATCCGTCGGATATTGTAGACCGTATTGTAATTAATGTCGCAGACTATCCTGTAAATACAGAGCTTCAGGTAAAGGACCTCGACATCGCCAAGAACGAAAAGATTCATGTTCTCACACCGCTTGACACCAGCGTACTGCATGTATCCGAGCATCGTCATATGAAAGCTGAGGATCGTGCGCTTCTGGAGGATGAGGACGCAGATGCTGCAGACAGTAGTGCCAACTGATCTTCAGTAAGCAGATCAATATACCTGTAAAAAAACAGTAAAACATACCTGAAAAAACAGTTTAACAGTTTTTTTCAAGGAAGAAGCTTTACATAATAAGCTGTTGCGATTTACGGAAAAGCCATAATTGAAAAGCCCTGCGGGATGTTGCATTCCGGTACAATGCCGGATTGTTGATGTTCTGCAGGGCTTTTTGTGTAATCTTCAGGGCAGGCCTCTGAACAGGGATCTTTTTGTGGTCTTTTTTGCGTACATGCTTTTCCGGGTACATAAAGTATTGTATACTGAAAACATAATACTTCACTGTAAAGTTGCATTTGTCCCGTGGTTTGTCCTGTAAAAGCAGGGAGAGTGCTTCTGAGCAGGAAAGGACAGACTTTAAGAAACGGGCGGGGTTTCGGTTCTGACAGACAGACCCATATCCGGACCGGTATCGGATTTTCAGGGCTTCCTTTCCGGAGGCCCTTATTTTTTCGGATACATTCGTTTTTTCTGCATTCTGATTTACACAAATGTATATTGTTCAGATTCCGGAGGTTAATATGTTAAAGATAGCTGTGTATGGTAAAGGCGGTATTGGAAAGTCCACGATGACCTCAAACCTTGCTGCCGCGTTTTCCGTTCTCGGACAAAAGGTGATTCAGATCGGATGTGATCCGAAGGCGGACTCCACCTCAAATTTATTATCGGGTGAGCCTTTGATTCCTGTGATGAATTATCTCCGGGAGCATGACGAGGATCCGACGGACCTCTCGGAAATTTCGAAACGTGGATTTGGTAATATTCTCTGTATTGAAACAGGAGGTCCTACCCCGGGACTTGGGTGTGCCGGCAGGGGCATCATCGCTACCTTCGGGCTTCTGGATGATCTCGGTCTCATGGAAAGGGAAAAACCGGATGTCGTGCTCTTCGATGTCCTTGGAGATGTTGTGTGCGGCGGGTTTGCCGCTCCAATCCGGGAGGGATATGCGGACCAGGTACTGATTGTCATCTCCGGTGAAAAAATGGCGCTCTATGCTGCAGGTAACATAGCAACTGCAGTCGAAAACTTTGAGGACAGAGGATATGCCTCTGTGGGCGGCATTATCCTGAACCGGCGCAATGTCCCGGAGGAAGAGAACCGGGTCCGTGCTTTTGCAGATGAGAGGGGAATCGATGTCGTTGCAGATATTCCCAGATCTGATCTGATCAACAAAGCAGAGGATCTGGGAAAGACTGTTATTGAAAAGTATCCGGATTCTGAAATCTCCTCGAAATTTATGGATCTGGCCAGACGTCTTCTTAAGGGGGAACAGACCCCGGCTGCTCCTGAGAATGCAGGTCTTTGAGAATGCAGCAGGAAAATGAAGAGCAGAAAATGCATAAAGTGCAGATGAATGACAGGAACAGCTGACAGTGATTTGCCGCCAGGGGCGGTTTGAAGCGTGAATATCAGGAGGGCCTTTGACATCGTAGTAATGAACACCACCGAAAGTAAACAGAATCAATCCCCTTACAGTAAACGGAATCGGCCCCGTTATTATACGGCATCAGAGCTCTCTGAAGCCGGGGAAAACCATATTCCGGAGATTTATCAGACGGGAAGCCATCTGATTTATTCATCTCCGGCGACACTGGCCTATAATTCACCGGGTGCCGAGGGATTCGGTGTGAAGAGAGCGGGATTATCCATTCCGGGCTCTGTCATGCTGATTGTATCTCCGGGCTGCTGTGGAAGAAATACCGCGGAGATCACCAGAATCAAGGGCTGCGAGGACCGCTTTTTTTACCTGCAGATGAATGAGACGGATCTTGTAACGGGAAGACATCTGCGCAGAATTCCCGATGCAGTCCGGCGTATTGCCGCACATCTTCCGCAAAAGCCCTCTGTGATCATGATCTGCATAACCTGCGCGGACGCACTTCTGGGCACTGATCTGGAGCGGGTCTGCCGGAAGGCAGAGCAGGAGACCGGTCTGCCAGTCCGTCCATGCTATATGTACGCCCTGACAAGGGAGGGAAGAAAACCCCCGATGGTATATGTACGGGAGTCCCTGTATTCCATGGTCCCTGCGCAGAAAAAGAAAAGTACGAGTGTGAATCTTCTGGGGTTTTTTGCACCGGTACATCCGGAAAGTGAGCTCTTTGAACTTTTAAAGAAAGCCGGCGTCCGGAAGATCCGTCAGATTTCGACCTGTTGTGATCTGCAGGATTTTTACCACATGGGTGAGGCAAATTTTAATCTGGTTCTGCATCCGGAGGCAAGGGGTGCGGCAGATGCGCTTACCGACCGGCTCGGTATACCCAGTATAGAGCTTTCACGCTTTTATGAAACAGACCTGACAGAGAAGCAGTATCATGCACTTTTTGGTG
The DNA here is from genome assembly GCA_051879715.1 of Bilifractor sp. Classification (GTDB taxonomy): domain Bacteria; phylum Bacillota; class Clostridia; order Lachnospirales; family Lachnospiraceae; genus Bilifractor. The sequence continues at coordinate 35,181 of JBJEMO010000154.1, read as the reverse complement.
CGCTCGGCCTGCCGCTTCCTGTTATAACGGAAGGTATTTGCAGAGAAGATGCAGATAAAGCTGGAGCGCTCCTGAAGGAAAAATATCCGGATCTCTCCTTCAGTATCGGTGAAGTAGTCAATGCCAATCCCTTTGAGCTGGCCCTTGCGCTTCTTCGTATGGGATGGAAGGTGGAGGAGATCTTTGCAGATCCATCCCCTGAGAGCTATCCGTTTATTGACCGCATTGCACGTCTGTGCCCGGAGCTTAAAATATATTCCAATACAGATCCATCCATGCTTTCCTATCAGAGGCCGGGTAAGGATACGGATGTTCCCGGGAGATGCGAAAGAAATCCGGATACCGCCGGTTCTCTTTCTGAGGACAGTGAGGATGGATTGCACATCACGATTGGCAAGGATGCCGCATATTACCGGCCGGATGCGCTGCATCTGTATTTCAACGAGGACACGCAGCCGTTTGGCTATGAGGCGTCCTGGTATCTGTGGTCTGAGCTGATAAAGCTGATAGAGGGCAGAAATGTCTCTGCAGATATTCCGCAGCGTGGCGATTACGAACCATCATCTGCCGGGGCAGTCCGTACACAGGAAAATCTGACCCGGGAGGAGGGCGCAGCGGAAGTGAAATCCGGAGAAGAAGCTGCACATGTACCCGGCCTTGAAGGTGAAGGCGCAGGGCCCGGCAATGGACCGGATCTGTATCTGACACCTTTTGCACCGGACCAGTCGGGGGCTGTTTCAGCTCTGTATGCGCTGGATGGTATGATCGTCATTCTGGATGCCGGGGGCTGTACCGGAAATATCCTGGGCTTTGATGAGCCGCGGTGGCAGAATAAGAAGGCAGCTGTTTTCTCTGCCGGCCTGAGGGATATGGATGCGATCATGGGCAGAGACCGGGAACTGGTGCGGAAGGCGAAGAAGGCCTTTCAGAATACTGGCTGCTCTTTTATTGCTCTGGTAGGCACACCGGTGCCTTCGATCATCGGAACGGATTATCATGCTCTTGAGAGGATGCTTGAGAAGCAATGCAACTGTCCTGTCATCAGCATACCGACCAATGGCATGAAAACATATGAAGATGGTCTTTCGAAGACCTACCTCACTCTGTTCCGGAGGTTTTCCCATAAGAACGATACTGAAGATCAGGGAGAGCGGAAAGAAGCAGAGCGCGGAAAATCTGACATAGCCGGCGTGATCGGCAGTACTCCACTGGAGCTGGTGCGTCCATCGGATCAGGAAAGTATCCGTCAGATTCTCGTGGACAGAGGCTTCCGCAAGGTGATTTTTTACGGGTCTGATGCCACAAGAGAGGATTATGAAAGAGCCGGAGAAAATGCCATGAATTTTGTTCTGTCCGGTGCGGGTGTTCAGGCAGCCGTTTATCTGGAGAAGACCTTCGGTACGCCTTTTGAGATCGGATATCCCGGCATTGAAGAAGAGCTGCAGAACCTTCCGCCGGCATTTGAGCATACCATTGGCTCCGGCCCGAAACGGGCCCTGATTCTTCACGATCCTGTAGTGGCAGCTTCTTTGAAGTCTGCACTTCAGAAGAGATATGCAGGGATGAAGCTGCAGACAGATTGTGCATCCTTCTTTGCCGGAAGGGACCTGGATGCATCACTTATGGTGTCTGAAGGGGTACATGCCTGTCCGGATATTTCACTGAAGGGCGAACAGGACCTGCTGCAGCTTCTGCGGGACAGAAGGTATGATTTTATCTTTGCGGATCCGGTATGCGCAAAGATCCCCGCACAAGGTGCAGTGTGGATTCCGTTTCCATGTTTTGCTATTTCAGGGAAGCGGATTCTGACATAATATCGATTTTGAGGCAGAGAGATGCAAGAAGTACTGCGGGTCTTCAATTTTTCTTATACAGTTACCTTTTGATTCTGATATCATTCATATAATATAAGAACCAAAAGATCAGATATCATAAAGGTATCATATATAAAAGATCAGATATCACAAATGTATCATATATAGAAGACAACATATTGAAAAAGTATACAGAAATGAGGTGCAAGTGTTTTTATGTGTGTAGGGCTTTCAGCGAAGGTAGTAAAAATCAAGGGTGATGTTGCAATTGTGGATGCGGGTGGTGCCAGGAAGACCATTTCTTCTGAGCTGCTCACAGACCTGAATCCGGGGGATTATGTGATGGTGCACGCAGGATCGGCGATTGCCAGAATCACTTCGGACGACGAAGACGAAACAGACTCGCTTCTGGAGGACCTGTAAATGGACCGGTTTGAAAAGGCAATCGATATTATCCGTAATTACGATGGACCTGATGTCCGGATCATGGAAGTGTGCGGGACCCATACGCATGAAATATTCCGGCAGGGAATCCGGAGCATACTGTCCCCTCATATTCATATGATTTCCGGACCGGGATGTCCGGTCTGTGTGACCGGTACAGGGTACATTGATGAAGCAATCTGGCTGGCACAGCAGAAGGATTGTACGATCCTGACCTTTGGCGATCTCGTCCGGGTTCCGGGCTCGGAAAAATCTCTGCAGCTGGCAAGGGCAGAGGGAGCAAGAATCCGTACCGTCTATTCGCCTCAGGATGGAGAGGTGTACGCAAAAGAGCATCCCCGGGAGAAATGCGTATTCCTTTCTGTGGGCTTTGAAACGACCACACCTGGTTCCTGCATTGCGGTCAGAAACGCGTCAAGGGATCGCCTTGAGAATTTCAGCCTGCTCACAGCGAACAAGACCATGCCCGCAGCCTATGATGCCATGAAGGATTCTACAGACCTGTTCCTGTATCCCGGTCATGTGCATGCAATTACCGGCCTTGCGGTGCCACGGATGCTGGCAGCGACACATCAGGTTTCCGGCGTGTGCGCAGGCTTTACCGCAAGAGAGCTTGTAACCGCGCTTGCAGTTGCTGTACGGAATTTTGAAAAGGGAGAATACTTCTTTGTCAACTGCTATCCCCGGGTCGTCCGGGAGGAAGGACAGCCGGAGGCGATGCGCCTGGTACAGTCCATGATGGAGCCCTGCGATGACATCTGGCGTGGGATCGGTATGATCCCCGCATCCGGAATGCGGCTGCGGCCGGAATTTTCGGATTATGACGCCAGGATTCTCTATCAGGTGCCGCATATTGAAGGAAAGACAAATTCCGGATGCCGCTGCGGGTCCGTTCTGCAGGGAAAGATTGAACCGGAACAGTGTCCGCTTTTCGGGAAGGCCTGTACACCGGAGCATCCCATTGGTGCATGCATGGTTTCATCTGAGGGAGCCTGCAGTGCATTTTATCTATATGGCAGAGGAACCGGCGGCAGGACAGATATGATTACAGATCAGGAGAAAAATCATGAATGAGACAGTTACCCTTGCGCATGGTGCGGGCGGCAGGCAGACCGCTGCGCTGATTGACAAGGTTTTCAGAAAGCATTTTCAGAATCCTTATTTTACAGCAGATGACGCATCTGTTCTTCCTGCGCCGAAGGGCAGGATGGCCATGACGACTGATGGGTTTATCGTCAGTCCGTCCTTCTTTCCGGGTGGGAATATCGGAAAGCTTTCCATCTGTGGAACGGTGAATGATCTTACGTGCATGGGCGCAAGACCGCTCTACATGACCTGTGCCTTTGTCATTGAAGAGGGGTTTCCGATGGAAAAGCTTGATGAGATTGCAGCGGCTATGGAGAAAACCGCCCGCGAGGCTGGCGTAGTGCTTGTAGCCGGCGATACAAAGGTGGCTGGAAAGGGACAGGTCGACGGATGCTTTATCACAACGACCGGCGTTGGTGAAGTCATGGAGCAGATCTCAACCTCCGGCAGATTTGCTGCGCCCGGTGATGCAGTGATCGTGACCGGAGATATCGGACGCCATGGTACGGCCATCCTGCTGGCAAGAGATGAATACGGCATTGAGGCAGATGTGCAGACGGACTGTGCACCCCTGTGGCATCCGATTCATGCCCTTCTGCAGGAGATACCGGATGTACATGTGATCCGTGATGCCACGAGAGGCGGCGTCGGGACTGTCCTCTATGAGATTGCCCATGAGGCTGGCGTGGGAATTGCACTGAGAAGAGAGGATATTCCGGTTTCGGATGGCGTAAGAGGAGTCACCGGCATGCTCGGGCTTGAGCCTCTGTATCTTGCCTGCGAAGGAACCATGGTCCTGTTTGTCCCGCAGGAGAAAGCAGGGCAGGTCGTATCCATCCTGCAAAGACAGAAATATACGTCCGGAGCTGCAGTCATCGGAACAGTAACCGCAGAAAACAGCGGTAAAGTGATCATGGAGACGGAGATCGGGGCAAGAACCTATCTGCCAGAGCCTGGAAATGAGCTTCTGCCCAGAATATGTTAAAGAAAGGCATGGAAATGGATCAGGAAACCAGAGTTGCAGTTCTCTCCATTATTGTAGAGCATGATGCTTCTGTTGAGGAAGTCAACCGGATTCTGCATGAGAGCAGTGATTATATTATCGGAAGGATGGGCATTCCTTACAGGGCAAGGCATGTAAACATCATCAGCATTGTGATGGATGCGCCACAGACGGTGATCAGCAGGGTGTCCGGCCGGATTGGAGCCCTGCAGGGCGTCAGCGTGAAGGCAGCCTATTCAAATCTTTAAATTCTGGTCAAGGAGAGGAACAGATGCTTTATTCGACCCAGACATCGGAAAAGGGGAGCAGATATCAGATACGTATCCGGGATGCCGTCCCCGGGCGTACCTTCCCATGGGCGCTGGAATACAACTGCCCGGTCCACGAGCATTGGAATATTGTTCATACCGGTATGCTTATTCCGGAATGTCATCAGATATATATATGTACGGACAACTGTCTGCGTGGCGTAATCATGACAGCTGACGAAATGTGCGCTGCAGACCGGATTTCATCGGTTATGCCGGACGAGGCGGAAATTATGGACGGATCCCTGGAGGATGTTACCATCAGAGGCATCATTGATGTAATCCATAAGCTTCCGGAAAAGCCCCGTGCCGTCCAGCTGTTTCCGGTCTGCATGCACCACTTTATCGGCTGCGATATGCGGTATATTTTTGATCAGGTGGAGAAGGTTTTTCCGGAGATCGATTTCATGGAGTGCTTCATGGACCCGATCCGGCAGAAGCTGACGACGACCCCGGAGATGCGGCAGCGCTTTCAGATGATGAAGGTGCTCTCTGACCCGGAAAGGGAACCTGACCTGACACAGGTCAGTATGCTGGGCGAAAATCTGCGTGTGCAGGACAGTGATCTGCAGGAACTGCTGCAGCAGGAGGGGTTCCAGCTTCTGCAGGTTCAGGACTGCAGGACCTATGATGACTATCTGACTATGGGAAAAGCGTTTCTGTGGCTCACCAGGTCACCGCTTTCAAAATATGGCCTGGAAAAAGCTGCGTCTCTTGCAGGACGTAAGAGCCTGTATCTTCCGGCGGCTGTGACCTATGATGAGATAGACCGGCAGCTGCACACGCTGATGACAGTTCTGTACGAGGCAAGAAAATTGCCGCAGGAAGAAGCAAAGATGAAAACAGATGCGTGGATCCGAAAACAGCGTGCACGCACAGAACAGGCATTTCAAAGTGCCAGGGCATGTATCGGGGACACACCGATCGTTTTGGATTATGTCTGTGTCCCGAGACCTGTGGGATTTGCCAGGCTGCTGCTGTCACATCAGCTGCACGTGGTGCGGATCCTTGCAGATGGAATCAGCCCGGAGGAGGCAGAGGATCTTGCCGCTTTGCAGGTGGAGCATCCGGATCTCATTGTGATGTCCACCTCTTCTGCCGGTTCACTTGTAAGTGCAGATCGCATACGCCGGGTAACTTCCGAAGGAAAACAGAGGGAAAAAATCCTTGCAGTTGGCCCTAAAGCGGCGTTTTTTACAGGCAGCAGATTCTTTGTCAACGCGATTGAGGCGGATGGTGCCACCGGATATATGGGAATCCGTCATATGCTGCGGCTTATGTGTGAGGCGGTGCAGCAGCCCGGGAAACCGGAGGTGGTTACAGGCAAGGGACTCGGGCTTCCCGGAGTATGGACAGATCCCAAATGTGGTGATACCTGCAGGACAGGGGTCTTTTTGTCCTGACGGAACGCATGGCTACGTGTCTTTGGGATATTTGGCTTTTTTTCGTACTGCTCATTTTGGCTGATTTCATGATGCAGGGTTTAAGGAGTCATGCCAATGAAATTGTCCTGGAATTCTCACGGTTCTGACATGCAAGAAGTCCTGCGGTTCTTCACAGGCAGACAGAGGTATTATGTATGAAGGAAACTTATAGAATACTTCCGGTGTATGCCGGGGATGTGTCCGGTATCGCGGGCGCATTATATGAGCTGGGAGGAATGACGGTCATTCATGATCCCTCCGGCTGTAATTCCACCTACAATACCCATGATGAGTTGCGCTGGTATCGGAAGCCATCCAATATTTTCATATCCGGTCTGAATATGCGGGACGCAGTTCTCGGAAATGATTCCAAATTCATCCGTGATATTCTGCAGGCACTGGAGGTGCTTCCGGAAAAGCCCGGTTTTATTGCACTGTGTAATTCCCCTGTCCCATGGCTAAATGGAACGGATTTTGGTGCGATTGCCAGAATCCTGGAACGGAAGACGGGAATTCCTTCCTTTTACGTTCCCTCTAACGGATGTCATGATTATGCGCGAGGGGCAGGACTGGCCTGGGAGGCTCTTCTGCAGAAATTCCTGGGGACAGCAGTTCAAGTCGATGAAGGAAGTCTGAAAGCAGCCCTCAGGAAGAAAACAAATGAAGGGATGAGCTGCCGCAGAACTGTCAATATTCTGGGTATGATGCCGCTGGATTTTGCCGCAGAGGGCAGCTGCAGTTCTCTGGAATCGCTGCTGGAAGAAAATGGGCTTCATGTACAGGCCAATCTGGCTTGCGGGGAGCACTGTTCCCTGAAGGTGCTTGGGAATATGGCGGAGGCGGATGTGTCTCTGGTGCTCTCGAAGGCGGGACTTCTGCCGGCCAGATATCTGCAGAAGACCTTCGGGATCCCATATGTGATAGGAGTCCCCTTTGCGGATGAGGGGGATCCGGTTCTTGAGAAGCTGCAGGACGGAAATACAGATGCTTCAGGTGCCGATTCCGTAATGAATCCTGATGGGAAGGGGGACCGGCAGTCTCCGGTTGTGTGTCTTACCGAGCCCGTTCTGGGCATATCGCTGGCTTCCCTTGTTCAGAGAAGGACCGGCAGGCAGACGCTTGTGATTGACCCGCTGGAAGTGGAAGAGAGCACACGGATTCCTGGGACAGACCGCACTCTGTTCGGTGAGGAGAATCTGGAAACATTTCTGAGGGGTCTTTCAGGAGGTGTGCTGCTCTGTGATCCTGCTTATAGGCATATTCTTCCGGAGGATGACCGCTTCCGCCAGATTTACCTTCCGACGCTGGCACTTTCGGGCAGGATATACAGAGAGCATTTTGTAAACTATTTTCAGGAGGGGCTGACGGATCGCCTGATTTCCCTGATGCAGACAGCCATACAGGTATGACGGATCACCTCCGGCATTTCAGGAGGAGTGATGCAGTCTTTATTACCTCAACTAATTTATTTACCCTGACAACACTCACCCTTACAAAGCAGGCTGCATTGAAACAGCCATTTTCGCAGGACATCCATACCGGGTGTATAGCATACCGCGTATGAAAGGCTTATTAAAGGAGGCAGAATAACGTATGAGCATGAATGAAACACCTTCCTCAGAGAGAGTACAGATCGGTTTTTTTGGCAGAAGAAATGCCGGCAAGTCCAGTGTGATCAATGCCCTTACAGGGCAGAGCCTTTCCGTTGTCTCTTCCGTTCCCGGCACCACAACGGATCCTGTCCGGAAGGCCATGGAAATTCACGGACTTGGCCCCTGTGTCGTAATAGATACGGCAGGTCTGGATGATACCGGTGAGCTTGGACTGCTAAGGGTAAAGAAGACACGGGACATGATGGAGCGCATTGATCTTGCCGTAATAGTCATCGGGGATGGACGGATAGAACCGGAGGAGGAAGAACTCCGGTCATGGTTCCGAGATAAGAAGATTCCCTTTATCCTCTGCTTCAACAAACAGGATCTTGGCTTGCCGGTACATATGCCGGATGGATCCATTTCTGTCTCTGCGAAAACCGGAGCCGGATTCGATGAACTGACTGCAGCGATCCGTGCCCGGGCAAAGGAAAAAATCCGGACTGCAGGTATGCTGGATGATCTGGTAAGCGAAAAGGATACGGTTGTGATGGTCATTCCCATGGATGCAGAGGCACCGAAGGGAAGAATCATTCTCCCACAGCAGATGGTTCTCCATGAGCTGCTGCTCCATCATGCCACGGCATGTGTCTGTCAGACGGAGGAGCTCGCAGATGTACTGACAGAGCACCCTCATCCCCGCATGGTCATAACAGATTCTCAGGCGTTTTACAAGGTGAAGGATATTGTTCCGGATGACGTTCCGCTTACATCATTTTCAATTCTGATGGCAAGATACAGAGGGTATCTGCGTGCCGCGGTGCAGGGTGTACAGGAAATAGAGAAGCTGCAGGAAGGAGACACGGTTCTGATCGCAGAGGGATGTACGCATCGCAGGACCTGCGGCGATATCGGGTCTGTCAAGATCCCCGCACTTCTGGAAAAATATACGGGAAAGAAGCTGCATATCGCCCTGTCGTCCGGAAGTACGATGCAGGAGGACCTTTCAGGATGTGCGCTGGTCATTCATTGCGGCGGCTGTGTTCTGAACGACCGGGAGATGGCATCCCGGCGCAATCACGCTATTGAGCAGGGAACACCGATTACGAATTACGGCATTGCGGTTGCATATATGCGCGGTATTCTGGGACGGTCTTTGCGGATGCTTCCTGAGTTTGAAGCGCTTGCTGATGAAATGCCGGACAAAGATATACAGCAGGGAAATGCCAATGCCTTGCCGGAGGAAGAAATACCGCATGGAAATGCCGGCAATGAGGAAGGATTATGAATAATAAGGACAGAATCCTGAAGCTCAGAAGTCAGAGGCTGCTGCCGGATGAAGACTTTGAGACACTTCTTACCACCATGGATCCGGAGGATGAGCAGTTTCTTTATCAGAATGCCCGTGAGGTGAGGGAGCAGATTTACGGAAAGGAAGTATATCTGCGCGGCATTATCGAGTTTTCCAGCTTCTGCAAAAATGACTGCTATTATTGCGGCATCCGGAAGAGCAATCTGAAAGCCCGCCGGTACCATCTGACAAAGGAACAGATCCTCTCCTGTGTTGAAGCGGGCTATGCGCTGGATTTCCGTACCTTTGTGCTGCAAAGCGGAGAGGATCTTTCCTATTCCGTGCAGGACATCTGTGATATTGTCAGCGCCATCCGGGGCCGACATCCGGATTGTGCGGTGACCCTTTCCATCGGCGAAAAGACCAGAGAGGAATATCAGGCATATTTCGACGCGGGTGCCCAGCGGTATCTCCTTCGTGAGGAGACTGCAGATCCGGGACATTATGCCAGACTGCATCCATCAGAGCTTTCCCTGGAGCACAGACTGCAGTGTCTGTGGACACTTCGTGATATTGGCTATCAGGTGGGATGCGGGATCATGGTCGGAAGCCCGTATCAGACCTGTAAGAATGTCATTGCGGACCTGCTGTTCATGCACAGGCTTCAGCCGCAGATGATCGGGATCGGCCCGTTCATTCATCATAGCGATACACCCTTCCGTTTTGAACCGGATGGCACACTGGAGGATACACTTCATCTTCTGGGTGTACTCAGACTCATGTTTCCTGCAGCACTTCTTCCTGCCACCACTGCCCTTGGAACCATTCATCCCCATGGGAGGGAGATGGGCATACTGGCAGGTGCAAATGTGGTGATGCCTAACCTGTCTCCCAAGGAAGTCAGGACCGGCTATATGCTCTATGACGGCAAGATCTGCACGGGCGACGAGGCGGCAGAGTGCCGGGCCTGCATGGCACGGAGAATTGAGAGCACCGGATATCATGTCGTGGTTTCAAGGGGAGATCATCCTGATTTCCGGGGCAGATAATTTTCATCAGGGTGCTTTGCGTCCGGAAGGTATCATTTTCAAACAGTTGCCCGGATCCGGAAAGGGTATTCATATCAGGGTTCAGATATTTCATGACAGGAATGTCAGATAAACGTTTCGCTTGTTAAGAATAGGAGTTTTACAGTGCCTGATACCGATGTGCTGAAGACAAAACAGATCAAGATCTACGGGATTGTGCAGGGTGTGGGTTTTCGCCCGACGGTTTCCCGCTTTGCGGAAAGCAGCGGTATTTATGGGACCGTCTGCAATAAGGGCTCTTTTGTGGAGGTGATTGCACAGGGAACAGAGAGTGCTGTTGACAGCTTTCTCTGTCTGATTCACGAGCAGCCGCCGGAACGGGCTGTAATCCTGAAAACGGATGTAAAGGAGATAGAGCCGGAGACACATTTTTCCGGCTTCTCGATTATTGAAAGTGAAAAAAAGAAGGGGGAGATTTTTGTCTCGCCTGATATCGCTCTTTGTGATACCTGCCGCGCAGAGCTGCTGGATCCTTCAAACCGCAGATACCTGCATCCGTTTATCAACTGTACCTCCTGCGGACCGAGGCTGACGATCCTGGAAAGTCTTCCTTATGACCGGGAGCGGACCTCCATGAAGGCTTTCCCGATGTGCAAGGCATGTCACCGGGAGTATGTCACCCCCTCTTCCCGACGATACGATGCCCAGCCGGTCTGCTGTAACGATTGCGGCCCGCAGGTATATATTCTGCCGAAGGATGGAACAACGCCTCAGATGACAGGCCGGGATGCCATCATAGAGACAAGACGTGTTCTGCTGCAGGGAGGCATTGCAGCGGTCAAGGGCATCGGAGGCTTTCATCTCTGCTGCGATGCCGGCAATACGGATGCCGTGCTGCGGCTGCGTGCGCGCAAGCACAGACCGCATAAGCCATTTGCAGTCATGATGCGGGATGAGGAGACAGTTCTGGAGGAATGTACGGTATCAGATGTGCAGAGAGAAATTCTGACCGGCCATCAGAAGCCGATTCTGTTACTGAAGAAAAAGAAGCCGTCCCATCTCTCAGAGGCGGTTGCGCCTGACAATCCCAAGGTGGGGGTCATGCTCCCCTATGCACCGGTGCAGGTCCTTCTGTTTCAGTATGATGACGGGCAGGAGATGCCGCCTGCGCTGGTTATGACAAGCGGAAATGTGAGCGGTGCACCTATCTGTCATAATGACAGGGAGGCAGCAGAGGAGCTTGGCGATATCGCGGATATCATACTTTCCAATAACCGCCGGATCAATATCCGGTGCGATGATTCTGTTATGGATTTCTACCGCGGAAGACCTTACATGATCCGGAGGTCCAGGGGTTATGCCCCGCTGCCCTACCTGGTGACTGCGAAGCAGATGTCTGCTGATCATACGGTGCTGGCAGTCGGAGGAGAGCTGAAGAACACGTTCTGTATCGGCAAGGGAAACCTGTTTTATCCTTCCTCCTATATTGGGGATCTGGCGGATATCCGCAGCACGGATGCGCTGATGGAAACCATCGGGCGCTACGAGACGCTTCTGGAGGCAAAGCCGGACAGGGTTATCTGTGATCTGCATCCGGGATATCGTTCTACTATGGCCGCAGAGAAAATCGCGGAAGAAGCACAGATACAGCTGGTGCAGGTACAGCATCATTATGCGCATATCCTGTCCTGCATGGCGGAAAATGATTATATGGACCCGGTGCTTGGCGTTTCTTTCGATGGCACCGGATACGGTTCTGATGGCACGATCTGGGGAGGGGAAATCCTTCTGGCCGATGTCTACGGCTTTCGGAGGGTCGGAAGCGTGCAGCCGTTTCTCCATATCGGAGGCGATGCTGCCTCCAGAGAAGGCTGGAGAATTGCATGCTCCATGATCTGCGATCTTTTTGCCAAAGACAGTGCTTTCAATCCTGAAAATATCATGACGGCGCTGCTGCTCTGTACGCCATCCCAGGCCGCCATCATGCACAGAATGCATGATAAAAGATTCAACGCAATCGTTTCTACGAGCTGTGGACGGATCTTTGACGCGGTGAGCGCAATTCTGGGGATATGTACAAGATCAGGCTTTGAGGGAGAGGCTTCCACAGCCCTTATGTACCGTGCCCAGGCGTATCTTGAGCAGAGCGGGCAGGATATTTCCCGTCTTTCTCCATCCATGCATGCTTTGACAGAACAGATTCTGGAAGAACAGAGAGCAGTGAAACAGAAAGAAGCGGGACAGACTGCATTGGAACAGATCGGGAGAGGGGCGGAACAGAATGCGCCGGAACAGACCGGGGGAGAAGCTGCTGGCCGGCTGCTGATTCCTACAGGTCATATCGTAAAGGACCTGATTTGCAGAAGGCTTGCCGGGGAGGATCCGGACTATCTTGCCCTGCTCTTTCATGTCGCACTGGCAGACGCTGCCTGTCAGGTGATCCTTTTTCTGCGAGGCACGGATCGGAGCTTTCCGGACACAGTAGCTTTGTCCGGCGGATGCTTTCAGAATACACTCCTGCTGGATCTTATGCAGAGTACTCTCGATCGCGAAGGCCTCAGGGTGCTCACCCACAGTCTGATTCCTCCAAACGACGGCGGCATTGCACTGGGGCAGGCACTATATGGAGCATATCTGGCAAATGACAGATAATGCGGCATAATGGCTGCGCGTGATGCACTTTTTGCGTTTATGTGGGATGTCTCATGCAATGATTTCAGTGACATGTATACGCATGAAATTGTCTTGAAATTCTCATACACTTACCTGTTGAACGCAATATCGTGTAATGTAATGAATTAAGGACTGGTATCATGTGACAGCGGGGAGGTGTGCAATGCATCTGGAAATAAGAGATGGAAGCGTGAGCCGGAATGGGACGCCTGTTCTGTCCCGTTTTTCATTTGAAATCAAGGGAACAGAGAAGGCGGCTTTGGTTGGGCGCAATGGGGCGGGCAAGACTACACTGCTGCAGGCTCTGTGCGGAAAGATTGATCTGGATGGAAATGAGAAAAACCCCGGTTCCGGCATGATCAGTTCCGGTGCCTTTACCACCGGTATTCTGGAGCAGAATATCGCAGTGGAACCGGATCTGACGCTGGAGCAGGCAGTGGTACAGGCGGTACTGGATGGGAAGCCGGCTGATTACAGGTATGAGAGAGACCGCTTTTACTACGAACAGCTGTATGACCGTATGCTGACAGGCCTGGGCATTCCCAAAGAGGCAAAAGGGAAAAAACTCAGTATGTTTTCCGGGGGAGAGCAGCGGAAAATCATGCTGATCCGGCTGCTTCTTTCGGAACCGGATCTTCTGCTGCTGGATGAACCGACAAATCATCTGGATCTGGATGCAGTCGAATGGCTGGAAATATATATCGGTCACTATCCCAAGGCTGTGCTCATGGTCTCGCATGACCGCTATTTTATCAATCGTACTGCTGAGGTAATATGGGAGGTTTCGGGCAGAAAGCTGACGCGGTATCCCGGGAATTACACAGAATATACGGAAGAAAGGGCCCGCCGATATGAAAGAACGATGAAAGCTTATGAAAGGCAGCAGGCAGAAATCCGGCGGGAGAAGGAACTGATTGCAAGATTTAAGAATAAACCCCGCAAGGCAGCCTTTGCAAGGTCCCGCAGAAAACTTATGGACCGGATGGAGCTTGTTGAAAAACCCGTTCAGGAAATGAACGTGCTGCATACGGGCGATATCATTCCTGCACGTCCGGGCAGTAAATGGGTGTTCGAATGTGTGCACCTGAAAATCGGGTATGACAGGGCGCATCCTCTGAAGGAAATTTCCTTCCGCATCCGCAGGGGACAGAAGATCGGCATCATTGGCTCCAATGGATCTGGCAAGACCACTTTTCTTAAGACGGTTGCGGACATACTTGCGCCGCTGGGTGGATCCATCAGACGCGGCGTGCATATCGACATGGCATATTTTGACCAGATGGCTGCGGATATAGATGGGGAAGAAGGGGAAATGACTGTACGGGACTGGTTTGGCGGCAGATTTCCGCTTCTTCAGGACAGGGAGATCCGGGAGGTGCTTGCAGGATATCTGTTCCGTGGACGGGATCTTTGCCGGAAGGTGAGCAGACTGTCCGGTGGAGAGCGCGCACGCCTGGTACTTGCGGCGATGCTTTATCCACGGCCGAATTTCCTGATACTGGACGAGCCGACCAACCACATGGACATTCCGGCCAGGGAAGCACTGGAATCTGTTTTCAGAAGCTATAAGGGGACCGTTCTGTTTGTGTCTCATGACCGGTATTTTCTGAGCCGGGTTGCTGATTCCCTTTTGCTCTTTGAAACAGGAAATGATCAGGTACAATACTATCCCTTCGGCTATGACCATTTCAGGGAACAGAAGGAGAAAGCAAAGGATGTTCATATGCTTCCTGCACTTCGAAGTGCGGAGGACCAGCATCTGATTGATGAACTGAAGGCGGTGCCAAAGGCGGAACGGTTCCGCCTGAAAGAAATTTCCACAAGAGAGGCTGTGCTGGACTGGAGATTTCATCTGGTGGAACCGGATCTTGAAAGGGCAGAGCAGAATTTCATGCAGCTTTGTGAGAAATCTGCAGCTGCGCATATGCGGATACCGCAGACACTGGAGGAATATATGCTTGAGGATTCTTCTGAGGAGGATGCATTGCAGCTGCTTGAAAATGCCAGGGATACATGGACGGACTGCTGTCTGGACTGGTATGATGTCTGGCTGGATACAAGGGCGGCCTGCAGCGAGGAACAGACAGATCAGAATTCACTTTGAGAAGCCCCTTCACGGCAGCCTTCTGAAAAAGAAACAAATTGTGATGGACACGTCATGGCGTCCCTTTGTTTTTATTGTCGTATACTTGAAAATATGCTATTGTAGCAGAGACAGACGCATTTATACTTAAAAATAACAGGAGGATTGCGCAATGAGCAGTATTTTTATCCCGGATGGTTATCATTCCGCTCTTGATTTAAAGGATACACAGATCGCAATTAAGGAGGTAAAGGACTTTTTTCAGAACCAGCTGGCTGCTGAGCTGAATCTTCAGCGTGTGACGGCGCCGCTTTTTGTCGATCCGGCATCCGGATTGAATGATAATCTGAACGGTGTGGAGAGACCTGTAAGCTTTGGCATCAAGGAGCAGAATGAGAGAAAGGCAGAGATTGTCCAGTCTCTTGCAAAGTGGAAGAGATATGCACTGGGACGTTATGGATTCATGCCTGGACAGGGGCTTTACACAGATATGAATGCGATCCGCCGTGATGAGGAAACAGACAATATCCATTCGATCTATGTGGACCAGTGGGACTGGGAGAGGGTTATCACAAAGGAGGAGCGGAACCGGGACACGCTTCACAGAACAGTGAAGAATGTCTATGAGGCTTTGCATGTTACCGAGAAATTCGCCGAGAACAAGTTCGAATATGTACACTGCATTCTTCCGGAGCAGATCACCTTTGTGACTTCGCAGGAGCTCGAAGACATGTATCCGGATGATACACCAAGGGACCGCGAGTATAAGTTTGCGAAGATGCACGGTGCAATCTTTGTGGAGCAGATCGGCGGAAAGCTGAAGTCCGGAGAAAAGCATGATGGTCGTGCGCCAGATTATGATGACTGGTCACTGAATGGTGATATCATTGTGTATTACCCGGTAACAGATATCGCACTTGAGCTCTCATCGATGGGCATCCGTGTAGATGAGGATTCGCTTCGCACCCAGCTTAAGGAAGCCGGCTGCGAGGAGAGAGCAAAGCTTCCGTTCCAGAAGGCAATTCTTGAGAAAAAACTGCCCTACACCATCGGCGGAGGAATCGGACAGTCCAGAATATGTATGTTCTTCCTGCGGAAGGCACATATCGGAGAAGTACAGGTCTCCATCTGGCCTGAAGAGGATCTGAAGTATGCAAAGGAACATGGTGTGATACTTCTGTAAAGAATGTTGTATAAAAAATCGGTGCTCCCGTAACGCAGATCTGAACATATGCGTGACAATATTAATCAGGAAGGCAAATCCGCAGAATGATCTGCGGATATCTGTCTTCCTGATTTTGTTTCATTGCCGTTTGGGGATAATCGAGGTAGAATAAATCTATCAGAATACTGAAAAAGGAGGCACCTTTATGGAGAAATTCAGCGAACTGCAGGAATATATCAACAGCAGGAAAAAGGGATATGGCACTACCTATTACGGTACCATCAATGGCGAGACGATTTATCTTTCCGCAGGGATTCGTGAAGTGTATTTTGTCGGTGATGCATTTCAGAAGATCATCGGATATGTGACGCGTTTTCAGAAAGGCGATTTTGGTGATGCCATTGCAAGAGGAAAGGCTGGAAAACCAGGGCATGAGTACGGCCGTTATCCCGGCTCTCTGGAGGCGGACGATGGTGAAGATGCGGGCGTATGGATTCACAGAGATGCGGAGGCAATCATAGTTTATTTTTCTTTTGAGAGATGATTGCATGGGCAGTTTCATAGGATACGACAGATGCTATTTACAATTTCGCAGAAATCGGTATAATGATTAACGTTTAATCACAGTCAACACAATGTTGAAATAAATAATACAGATTTTCAGCATACTCCAGCGAGTTACCCTTTTATGCGAAAGGAAGTAGATATATGACACTGCTAACATATCAGGTATTCAAGACGGTTGCGGAGATGGGAAGCTTTCATAAGGCTGCGGATGTGCTTGGTCTTACGCCATCAGCAATCAGCCATTCTGTTTCCGCAATGGAGAAGGAACTCGGGTTTGCCGTTCTGACCAGAAACAAGTCCGGTGTTACGCTGACCAATTATGGGGAACATATTCTGCCCTATGTCAATTCCGTGCTGAACAGCGATGAGCGTCTGCAGCAGGTTGTCTCTGAATATAAGGGCCTGAAAACCGGTACGGTCAAGATCGGATGCTTTTCCAGTGCCTGTACAAACTGGATTCCGGACATCATACATTCTTTTGAAAAGCTGTATCCTGCAATCAGCATTGAGGTGTTTGAGGGTACTTATGATGATGTGCGGTACTGGATCAAGAACGGTATTGTGGATTTTGGTTTTCTGTCTGCATCCAGTGCAGGTGATATACCGATCCGGATTTTCTACCGGGATCCTCTTCTCTGTATTGTATCTTCTGATTTTGAGAAGAAGTCGCCCGGTGATACCATCGGTATTGAGGAAATGAGCCGGCACCATTTTGTTGCCCAGAGGGAGTCCACCGATGCGGATATACAGAACTATCTGCGGCAGAATCATTTTACGACACAGATCCGTTATCATGTCGTGGATGATCTGTCCACCGTTGTCATGGTGGCCAAGGGTTTCGGGATCTGTATCATGCCTGAGCTGGTGATGAATGATATTCCCTATGATGTCAGAAGATACCGTATGTCTCCGGATGCTTTCCGGGAGATTGGACTGGCATGCATGAACCCCTCGTTCATGGCGCCTGCCGTCCGGACGCTTTACCAGTATATTCTGGACCATTACAGGAACATCCGTGATACAGAAAACAATTCAGATACAGAAAACGGCTCGGGTGTGAAATCGTAATTCATATAACAAACTATTCATATGATGGCGGGGTCAAAAGCTATATGCTCATGAAATTGTTTATTGACCCAATGTCATTTATATACAGAGAAGCATGAATAATGACTGCCGGGCGGACATACCATGAGGGCAGACAGTATATTTTTCTGTGTGCAAGGGAAAGGAGTGCATATGGAACAGGATGTGTACACTGCAGATCCAGGAAGATATTCCGGGATGCAGTATAATCATGTGGGAGCAAGCGGCCTTAAGTTCCCTGCGGTGTCGCTGGGCTTCTGGCATAATTTTGGAAGCAACGGCAATTATGACACGATGAAAGCCATGTGCAGAACGGCTTTTGATCTTGGTATTACCCAGTTTGATCTTGCCAATAACTATGGCCCCGTCTATGGAAGTGCTGAGTCAAATGCAGGCAGGATCCTGCGGGAGGATTTCCGCCCATATCGGGATGAGCTGATCATTACCACAAAGGCCGGTTACGATATGTGGGAGGGCCCATATGGAAACTGGGGCAGCAGAAAATATCTGATCGCCAGTATTGATCAGAGCCTGAAACGTCTGGGGCTGGACTATGTGGACATTTTCTATCATCACAGAATGGATCCGGAGACACCTCTGGAAGAGACCATGGATGCCCTGAAGCAGATTGTCACAAGCGGAAAGGCGCTTTATGCCGGTATTTCGAATTATGACAGGGAACACACTGCCCGGGCTCTGGAAATTGCCAGGGAGATTCATCTTCCCTTAATCGTAAATCAGCGCAGATATTCCATCTTTGACCGCACGATCGAAGAGGATGGCGTGAAGGATTACTGCTATGAAAACGGAATGGGCATCATTGCTTTCAGCCCCCTGGCACAGGGACTTCTCACGGACCGTTATATCCATGGTATACCTGCAGACAGCCGGATTGCAAAGGACGGAAGGTTCCTGCATGCCTCTGATCTGACGCAGGAGAAGCTGCAGAAGATTTCAGCCCTCAATGCGCTTGCCGGGGAACGGGGACAGACGCTTGCAGAGATGGCGCTGGCCTGGATTCTCAAGGACCAGCATGTATGCTCTGTCCTGATCGGGGCATCACGTCCGGAACAGATTGCGGATAACGTGAAGATTATCGGTCATACAGACTTCAGCGATGAAGAGCTGACACGGATTGATCAGATCTGTGGCGTGAACTATGACGAAAACAGGGCACCTGGCGAGCCTGTATGAACGCTCTCCATCAGATGAATGCTTTATTATGCTTCTGACGTGCCTGCACAGCTTTATCGTGTGCGGGCGTACAGCCGGCAGGTGAAAATACCGGTGCAGTACAGGCAATGATCTGTGCATCATATGTATTGCACCGGTTGTTTTATATTCATAATGTTCAGAAATTAAAATGTATTATAATAAAAATACAAAATAATACTTGACACAGGATAAAAATATCAGTATTATATAACTAACAACAGGGTAGCTTTTCAATAAGGGACTTCTGAGGATGAGATTCAGGAAGAAGGAGTGAACAGATACCTGAATGCAGGAGCAGGGAGAGCCGTCCTGATGTGAACAGAATAAGGTAAAGGAGGTTAGAAAGTGAAACTCCAGGAAATTCATTAGAGGGGCTGTTTCGTGACGAGAAAGCGAAGCAGCCCTTTTTTTGCGCTTTGACAGACTGTTCCTGTGTCCTGGAGTCCGGGAAGGATTGCTGCCACCAGCCCATATCTACACCCATATAAAACAATGATGCAGTTCGCTGTAAATGATATCGCAATTTTGTGTAATATTTACATATTGGCATTTATGTGATTGAAATTCGTTGTCTGACTGCATATAATAGACATATTCACCCCTCAAAAATTGTAATAATACACAATAGTGCAACAGACTTTTGTAGAACGATGTGCCACTTGACGCAGGCTGCGCTCGTTGCCATCGCAGGAAAAGGAAGGTGATGAAATGCTGGCAGATACCATACAGGCAGTGAAGACTGCTGAAGACCAGGCAGAACAGATCATAGCGCAGGCCCATGACCAGTCGTCCTCTTTGCTGCATGAAGCCCGCCTGGACGCGGAAAGAATCAGAGAGAAGGCGGATCAGGACGCACAGGAGATGACTGCCCGTCGGATCGAAGAGGCGAAAAGTGCCGGGAATATACGGCTGAAGGAGGCATCAGAAGACGCAGCAAAAAAATGTGCACAGCTTCGAAGCACAGCTTCAGAAGAAGAAAATGCCGCCATTGAAAAGGTCATCAGTCTTGTGATCGGCTGACCATGGGAGAGACTTTCAGCTCCATGGGGAGCTGCGCGTGAAAAGGTGGGATACAGATGGCAATAGTTGCAATGCAGAAACTCGGCATCTGCGCGCTTAAGAAAAACAGAAAGGCGATCCTTGAAACCCTTCAGGCGATGGGCATTATGGAAATGCGCATGGAGGACCTGGAGAAGGATCCTGATCTGCAGGAGCAGGATACGCAGACGGCCAGGAGCAAATACGAAAAAAGAGCTTCCACATTTGAGGAGGCACTCAGAATTCTGAATAAATATTCCAACGACAAGAGCAGGATGAGCCTGTTTTACGAGAAAGAACAGGTCCGGCGCTCTGTACTTGACGAGGCGGTCAGGAATCGTCATCAGTACAATATGCATGTGGCTGATATCCTGTCATCTGAGCGGAAGATTCAGGAATGTGAAGCAGTCATCCAAAAGGATGAGAATACGAAAGAAGAACTGCTTCCCTGGCAGAAGCTGGGCATTCCTATGAACATGAGCGGGACGCGTCAGAGCACGGTCCTGATCGGGACCATACCCGGGATACATACTGCAGAAGAGGTATGTACCGCTGCCAGTGAGAAGCTGGATGGAACACCTGCTGTATATGGAGAGATTATCTCCGCAGAAAATGACCGTACCTGTGTTGCTCTTGTATGCCTTTCCAGGGAAGCCGGTCTTGTGGAGGAGGCTCTGCGCTCGCACGGATTTTCCAGACCATCGCAGGTGGTAAACGGTATACCGGAGGAGGTAAGCGCAGGCTGTGACAGGGATATTGGCGAGCAGCGTGAAAATATCGGGAACCTGGCTGAGCATATTGTCTCCTATGCATCCGAGAAGGAATATTATCGCCTGATGGCGGATTATTATACGACACGTGCTGAAAAATACAGGCTGCTGGGGCAGATTCCGCAGAGCGAAAACGCGTTCTTCCTGGAGGGATGGCTGCCTGCGGACAAGGCGGACAGAGTTGCCTCCCTGCTTACTGACAGGTATGGCGCTTTTGTGGAGCGGGAAGTAAAGGATGAAGATGAGATAGAACCCACACTGCTGAAGAACAACAGATTTTCCGAGGCGGCGGAGGGAGTACTGGCGGATTACGGTCTTCCACAGCATGGAAAAACCGATCCTACCTGTATCATGTCAGTTTTTTACGTGTTTTTCTTCGGCATGATGCTTTCGGATGCAGGGTATGGAATTGTTATTTCACTGTTGTGCCTGATTCTTCACCTGAAGCATAAAAATCCGGCTCCGGGTATAAGACGGTTCCTGAAGCTGTTTTTCTGGTGTGGAATATCGACCATCTTCTGGGGACTTATGTACGGCGGGTTCTTCGGTGACCTTATTGATGTCATTGCACATACATGGATGGGTGTTCCCGCTGATCAGACGGTATTGAAGCCTCTGTGGTTTGCGCCTTTGAATAATCCCATGCGTCTGCTGATATGGTGTATGCTCTTTGGTATTGTTCATCTGTACACCGGACTTGGTATCAAGGGATGGGAAATGCTCAAAGACCATGATCTGACCGGATTTATATCCGATATCGTGTCCTGGTATCTCTTTCTGACTGGTCTGATCTTTCTGCTGCTTCCGACAGACCTGTTTCACTCGATTTCCGGAATGGTATTTTCCTTTCCCGCATCTGTGCATACAGCGGCGAAGGTTTGTACGATAGCCGGTGCGGTCATCATACTGCTGATGTCCGGGAGGTCCAGAAAGAACTGGGCACTTCGCATAGCGCTTGGTGCCTATGGACTGTACGGTGTAACCGGGTGGCTGTCCGATGTTCTGTCCTATTCCAGACTGCTGGCATTGGGACTGGCAACCGGGGTCATTGCCAGCGTCGTCAACATGATGGGGTCCATGTTCGGATCCGGTGCCGTAAAGGTCATCATTTTTATCGTGGTATGTCTTCTCGGACATACCTTGAACATTGCAATTAATACGCTTGGAGCGTATGTACACACGAACCGTCTCCAGTATGTGGAGTTCTTCGGAAAGTTTTATGAAGCAGGGGGAAAACCCTTTGTTCCCTTCAAAGCCATTACAAAATACACTCAGATCAAGGAGGAAAGATCAATATGAATATGGGAATGGTATTTGCACTGATGGGTGCTGCACTTGCAACGGCGCTTCCGGGTATCGGGTCTGCATGGGGCGTTGGGATGGCCGGTCAGGCAGCAGCGGGAGTCGTATCTGAGGATCCGGATCAGTTTGCCAAGGTTATGCTTCTTCAGCTTCTCCCGGGTACACAGGGTATTTATGGACTGCTTGTAACCTTTATTACGCTTTCCAATATTGGTATTCTCGGCGGCAGTGCCGTGTCGGATACGGCAACCGGCATGCTTTACCTGTTTGCCTGCCTTCCGATCGCGCTGGTCGGACTCGTCTCTGCTTATCACCAGGGCAGAACCTCTGTTGCTTCTATCGGACTTGTGGCAAAGAAACCGGATCAGTTTGGAAAAGCCATGCTGTTTCCGGCGATGGTTGAGACCTATGCGATCCTGGCATTGCTGATCTCCATCCTGGCGGTCCAGGGTATCTGATATCCGGGTATCTGATATATCGAAGGGATAAAACATGAACCTTTGAACATTGATCACAGGCTGGCGGTAACAAGGAGGTGCGCATGGCAGGAATCGATACGATAACAGAACAAATCCTGCAGGAAGCCCGGGACAAAGCTTCAGTTATGCTTCGCCAGGCTCAGGACGAAGCAGATACCATCCGCCGCAAAGCGGAGGAGGATGCAGAGGGTATCCGGGCGCAGGCGGAGCAGAAGGCTTCCAATGCGGCAGCCGCTTATGCAGCAAGAGTTGAGGCGGAAGCTGAACGGAATACAAGGCAGGCCCTTCTGGGAGAAAAACAGGCAGTTATCCGTGATATTATCAGGAAAGCCTACGAAAAACTTTCCACCAGGGAGCGGGATACATATTTTCTGATGCTTGAAACATTATTGCAGAAAAACGTCAGGGCACAGGCTGGAGAAATTCTGTTTGGACAGAAGGACCTGGACAGACTTCCGGAGGATCTGCCGGACCGGATCGGCAGGATCGCAAAGGAAGCCGGCGGCAGTCTGCATATTTCTTCTGAGGCTGCGGATATTGAGAATGGTTTCATTCTCCGATACGGCGGTATTGATGAGAACTGTTCCCTTCAGGCTCTTTTTCATGCCAGAGAGGAAACCCTGCAGGATGCAGTGCATGAGACATTGTGGAAAACAGGAGAAAAAACATGAGGGACCTGGATTACGTTTTTGCAGTGGCAAGAATCCGCGTGAAGGAAAAATCGCTGCTTTCCGATGCTGATATCCGTCAGATGGCTGGCATGAAGGAAAACCAGGAAATCCTGAATTTTCTGTCTGATCGGGGATGGGGCAGTGGTGATGCCGGGGAAACCGATGCGGAGAGCATGCTGGATGCAGAAGAAAAGAAGCTTCCTGCATTGATGCAGGAACTGAAGGTGGATCCAAAGCTGTTTCAGATTCTGTCTTATCCGCGCCTCTACCATAATCTGAAGGCGGGAATCAAGGAATTGTGTATTTCGGATGCACCGGGACATCTGTATTATGATATTGAAGGGTTCGGGCAGGATGCTATGAGACGGATTCTCCGGGAAAAGGATTATCATGCGCTCCCGGAGCATATGCGTGATGTGGCACAGCGCGCCTACAAGGTCATGCTTCAGACACGGGACGGGCAGAAATGTGATGTGATGATTGACAGAGCGTGTCTGGATGCCTGTGAAGAAGCGGGACGTAAATCCGGAAATCAGCTGATGCATCAATACCAGGAATCCACTGTTGCAGTAACAGATATCAGGATTGCAGTGCGGGCACAGAAGACTGGCAAGAATCTGACTTTTCTGCAGGAAGCACTTGCTCCGTGCGATTCACTGAATGTAGATACACTCGCTGCTGCAGCAACGGGGGACGAGAAGACACTGATGGAATATCTTGCAGGAGCCGGTTTCCGTGAAGCGGCAAAGGCTCTTAAGGAGTCTCCGGCAGCCTTTGAAAAATGGTGTGACGATCAGGTGATTCTTGCCATCATGCCGCAGAAGATGAACAGCGTATCTGCCGGACCGGTCATAGCCTATTATCTTGCCAGAGAGAACGAGATCAAGATGGTCCGTATACTTCTTACGGCGAAGGCTAACGGGTTCTCACAGGAAAGTATCCGGGAAAGGCTGAGGAAAATGTATGGTTAAGATCGCGGTTATGGGGGATTATGACAGTATTTACGGATTTGCGGCTGTCGGACTGTCCATATTTCCTGTCCAGGAAAATCAGGCAGAAGAAGGAGCACGGATTCTGAAAAATCTGGCAGAAAACGGGTTTGGTATCATCTATATCACGGAAGCACTGGCATCCGTTCTTCACAGGGAGATCAGCAGATATAAGGATCAGCTATCTCCGGCGATCATACTGATCCCCGGTGTGCATGGCAATACAGGAGAGGGCGTGGAGTCTGTGAAGAAGTCCGTGGAGCAGGCAATTGGCAGTGATATACTGTTTTCCTGATATCCGCATTTCTACAGTATACAAGGAGAACATATCTAATGAGCGCAGGAGTAATCAAAAAAGTAGCAGGACCGCTGGTGGTCGCCGAAGGAATGCGCGATGCAAATATGTACGATGTTGTGCGCGTGAGTGAGGCGCATCTGATTGGCGAAATTATCGAGATGCATGGAGATCAGGCATCTATTCAGGTATATGAGGAGACACAGGGCCTTGGACCGGGTGAACCGGTAGAGTCTACGGGTGCACCCCTGTCTGTTGAGCTTGGCCCCGGCCTGATCGGATCGATCTATGATGGGATTCAGCGACCGTTAAATAAGATCATGGAAATCACACACAGCAACCTGCTCTCCAGGGGTGTGTCGGTTCCGGCCCTGGATCATGAAAAGAAATGGCCGTTTGTGGCTACAGCCAAAGCGGGAGATACGGTATCTGCGGGTGATATCATTGGAACCGTAAAGGAAACAGCAGTTGTTACGCAGAAGATAATGGTTCCCTGGGGGATCAGCGGAACGATCCTGGAAATACACTCCGGTGACTTTACTATTGATGAGACGGTTGCTGTTGTGGATACGGGAAGCGGGACGGAAAAACTGACACTGATGCAGAAATGGCCGGTCCGGAAAGAACGGCCGTATGCTAAAAAGCTTCCGCCGACAAGACCACTGATCACTGGTCAGAGAGTCATCGATGCCTTTTTCCCTATTGCCAGGGGAGGCGTAGCTGCGGTCCCGGGGCCCTTCGGTTCCGGCAAGACTGTCATTCAGCATCAGCTGGCGAAATGGGCTGATGCAGATATCGTCGTTTACATCGGCTGTGGAGAACGCGGCAATGAGATGACTGATGTACTGAATGAGTTTCCGGAGCTCACAGACCCGCGGACAGGGGAATCCCTGATGCAGCGGACGATATTGATTGCCAATACCTCTGATATGCCGGTGGCGGCACGCGAAGCTTCTATCTACACCGGCATTACCATTGCGGAGTATTTCCGCGATATGGGGTATTCTGTTGCCCTGATGGCAGATTCTACATCCCGATGGGCGGAAGCGCTTCGTGAAATGTCAGGACGATTGGAAGAGATGCCGGGTGAGGAGGGATATCCTGCATATCTTGGATCGCGTCTTGCTCAGTTTTATGAGCGCGCCGGCCACGTTGTTGCACTTGGCAGGGATGGGCGTGAAGGTGCACTTTCTGCGATCGGAGCGGTTTCACCTCCCGGCGGTGATATTTCGGAGCCGGTATCCCAGGCAACGCTCCGCATTGTAAAGGTGTTCTGGGCACTGGATGCGGATCTGGCATATCAGCGGCATTTTCCCGCCATTAACTGGCTGACGAGTTACAGCCTGTATCTGGACACTATGGGCAAATGGTTTGATCAGAATGTTGCCTCTGACTGGATGGATATACGTCAGAAGCTGATGGGGCTTCTGCAGGATGAGGCATCTCTCAATGAGATTGTCAAGATGGTGGGAATGGATGCACTTTCTCCCCAGGACCGTCTGAAAATGGAAGCGGCGCGTTCCATCCGTGAGGATTTCCTGCATCAGAATTCCTTTGATGAAACAGATACTTATACCTCACTGAAAAAGCAGTACAACATGATGAAGCTTGTATATGCATATTATGATTATGGCGTCAGGGCGCTCGGAGATGGGGCCGATATCAACAGCCTGGTAAAACTGGCTGTACGGGAACAGATCGGACGTTACAAATATATTGATGAAAAGAAGATCGATGAAACTTATGAAAGCATCATGACAGAGCTGGCTCAGGAGATTTCTGGAATCACAGCGAAGGAGGACTGATTGATATGGCAAAGGAATATCGTACAATTCAGGAAGTCGCCGGTCCTCTGATGCTGGTAAAGGGAGTGGACGGTGTAAAATACAACGAGATGGGCGAGATTATTCTGGCAAGCGGTGAAACCAGGAGATGCCGCGTGCTGGAAATTGACGGCCAGAATGTCCTGGTACAGCTCTTCGAGGCTTCTACCGGCATCAATCTCTCCAACAGCAAGGTCCGCTTTCTGGGAAGAGCGATGGAGCTGGGCGTGTCAGAGGATATGCTCGGACGGGTTTTTGACGGTATGGGAAGAACCATCGATGGCGGACCGGAAATTCTTCCGGACAGGCGGATGGATATCAACGGGCTTCCGATGAATCCGGCTGCCCGCGCATATCCTTCTGAGTTTATTCAGACCGGCGTTTCCGCAATTGATGGTCTGAACACTCTGGTCAGAGGACAGAAGCTGCCGATTTTCTCTGCTTCCGGCCTTCCTCACTCCCAGCTTGCGGCGCAGATCGCGCGGCAGGCAAGGGTAAGAGGCACAGATGAACCTTTTGCGGTTGTGTTTGCGGCGATGGGTATCACATTCGAGGAGGCGCACTTTTTTGAGGAGTCATTCCGTGAGACAGGGGCCATTGACCGCACGGTTCTTTTTATCAATCTGGCAAATGACCCGGCTGTAGAGCGGATTTCGACCCCCCGCATGGCGCTCACGGCTGCTGAGTATCTTGCATTTGAAAAGAATATGCATGTTCTGGTTATTATGACGGATATCACCAACTATGCGGATGCACTTCGTGAGGTTTCAGCCGCACGCAAGGAGGTTCCCGGAAGACGTGGCTACCCGGGATACATGTATACGGATCTTGCACAGCTGTATGAACGCGCAGGACGTCAGATGGGGCGGTCCGGTTCCATTACACTGATTCCGATCCTTACGATGCCGGAGGATGACAAAACCCATCCGATTCCGGACCTTACCGGTTACATCACCGAGGGTCAGATTATTCTGTCACGTGAGCTGTACCGGAAGGGCATAAAACCGCCAATTGATGTACTCCCCTCTCTTTCAAGATTGAAAGATAAGGGTATTGGCGAAGGAAAGACCCGGAAGGACCATGCGGCGACTATGAACCAGCTTTTTGCTGCCTATGCGCGTGGCAAGGATGCCAAGGAACTGATGACAATTCTGGGCGAAGCGGCTTTGACGGATATTGATCTTCTTTATGCAAAGTTTGCGGATGCATTTGAGCAGAAATATGTTTCTCAGGGCTACGACACCAACCGAAGCATAGAGGAAACCCTTGATATCGGATGGAGTCTTCTGCGCATGCTTCCAAGATCGGAGCTGAAGAGAATTCCGGATGCAATGCTGGATGAATATTATCCGCAGTCATGATTTTACGTAAACGACGGAGGTGGTTTCGTTGACAGGATCACAGGTAAATCCGACCAGGATGGAGCTCACCCGACTGAAAAAGAAGCTGGTCACTGCAATCAAAGGCCATCGTCTTCTGAAGGACAAGCGTGATGAGCTGATGCGGGAATTTCTGGATCTCGTCCGTGAGGATATGGAGCTCCGGCTGAAGGTCGAACAGGGCATCCGGGATGCAAACGCGGCGTTTGTGCTTGCAAAAGCAGGAATGTCCGAGCAGATTCTTCAGACCGCGATGCTGGTACCCAGGCAGGAAGTATATGTAGAGGAAGATGTAAAGAATGTTATGAGTGTGAACATTCCGGTCTTTCACAGCAAAACCAGAACAGCGGATAAGAACGATATCTTTTCCTATGGATACGCTTATACTTCCAGTGACCTTGACAGTGCGGTGCAATCCCTTTCAGAAATTCTGCCGGATATGATCAGACTTGCCGAAGTGGAAAAATCCTGCCAGCGCATGGCCTCGGAGATCGAGAAGACGAGGCGAAGGGTAAATGCGCTGGAGCATGTGATCATACCGGATACACAGGAGGGCATCCGGTATATTACGATGAAACTGGATGAAAATGAACGAAGTACCCAGGTCCGGCTGATGAAGGTAAAGGATATGATGCTGCAGGAAGCACATCATTATGAGGAATTCTGATATTTCACGTATTCAGACTGTATTTATAACCGGAAAATACAGGAAGAGGAAGTGGAAACAGACGAACCGGGAAGAAGAAAAAGAAACAGAAAATCATAAAAGGCAGACAGACCGCTGAAGACGGCCTGTCTGTTTGACGTAGTACGGCAGGTGGGAATACTGTGCACTTTAAAAGAAACATAAGACAAATCAACAGGAAAGTTATAACAATTTTACATACAATGTATTATAATAATCAATGATTTGTATACAAAGGAAGGAGGATGGGTAGATGGGATCATTTACCTTTAAGGGTGGCGTTCATCCGTATGAGGGCAAGGAGCTCTCCGCAGAAAAACCGGTGGAAAGCCTGAAACCCGGGAAAGAGTTAGTCTACCTGCTGTCGCAGCATATTGGAGCTCCGGCAAAGCCGATTGTAGCCAAGGGAGATCATGTCCTGGCAGGTCAGAAAATTGCCGAGGCTGGTGGCTTTGTTTCTGCGCCTGTACATGCTTCTGTGTCCGGTACAGTGACAAAAATAGAAAAGAGGAAAAATGCCACCGGCGGGTATGTCGATGCAATCATTGTCGAGAATGACGGGAAGTATGAAAGTGTCGCCTTTGAACAGGCGGATCCGGAGAAGCTTTCCAGGGACGAGATCCTTGGCAGAATCCGCGAAGCCGGCGTGGTCGGCATGGGAGGTGCGGGATTTCCAACCGCTGTAAAGCTGGCACCGAAGGATCCCTCTGTTGTGGACCATATTCTGGTCAATGGATCAGAGTGTGAGCCCTATCTGACATCGGATTACCGGTGCATGCTGGGATGTCCGGACAAAATTGTCGGAGGTCTGTCCATAATTCTCAGACTTTTCGGACCGGAGTGCAAGGGCGTGATCTGCATTGAAGACAATAAGCCGAAGGCGATTGAGGTCATGCGCAAGGCTGTTTCCGGGAAGAGCAATATGAGCGTTGCCGTTATGAAGACCAAATACCCCGAGGGGGCAGAGCGATGTCTGATCCATGCGATTACCGGAAGAAGCGTAAATTCCAAGATGCTCCCTGCTGACGCCGGTTGTGTTGTGGACAACATCGATACTGTGATCGCGGTATATGAAGCAGTACGGGAGGGAAAACCGGTTACTGATCGTGTCTTTACCGTTTCCGGAGATGCACCTGTGAATCCGAGGAACTTCCGTGTGCCTGTAGGAATGAGCTATGCGGAAATCGTGGAGGCTGAAGGCGGTTTCAGACAGACGCCCGAGAAGCTGATTTCCGGCGGGCCCATGATGGGTTTTGCACTCGCAGACCTGAATGTTCCGGTTACCAAGACCTCTGGTGCGATTACTGCTTTCCTGAAGGATGAGGTATCCAGAGCGGTTCCAAGTGCCTGCATAAACTGCGGACGCTGCGTAAAGGGATGTCCTGCGAGACTGCTTCCCTG
The DNA here is from genome assembly GCA_051879715.1 of Bilifractor sp. GTDB lineage: Bacteria > Bacillota > Clostridia > Lachnospirales > Lachnospiraceae > Bilifractor. The sequence goes on along the minus strand of JBJEMO010000154.1, from coordinate 5,570 downwards.
CAAGCTTGCTTCTTTTGCGGAGCATAATAATGCCGAGGCATTTGAGGAATATTACGGCCTGGAGTGTGTCAACTGCGGATCCTGCAGCTATTCCTGTCCGGCAAAGCGGCCTCTTGCTGCGCAGATCAACAAGATGCGTCAGATTGTGCTTGCCAATAAGAGAAAGAAAAAGTGAGGGAGGTTCAGAGGATGAATGAAAAATATCAGGTTTCTGTCTCACCTCATGTAAGAGACAGCATCACAACGCAGAAAATCATGCTTCTTGTAGTTATCGCACTGCTTCCTGCCTGCATTGTGGGAATTGCCAATTTTGGCTTTTATGCTCTCCTGATTCTTTGTGTCTCCGTGGCATCATCTGTCGCTACGGAATACTGCTATGAGAAGCTGTTGAAGAAGCCGGTAACAACAGGGGACCTGTCTGCAGTCGTCACAGGACTTCTGATCGGTATGAATATGCCGCCGCAGATTTCATGGTGGATTCCTGTGGTTGGATCTGTTTTTGCAATTGTCGTCGTAAAGCAGCTTTTTGGAGGTCTCGGGCAGAATTTCATGAATCCCGCACTGGGAGCCAGATGTTTTCTGCTTATCTCCTTTTCCAGCGAAATGACCAATTACGCAGCAGGGCATGGTTTTACGAACCTGGTCACAAAGGTAGCTTCTACAACAGATGCGCTCTCAGGAGCAACTCCTCTTGCTTATCTTAAAACAGGGGCACATTTTGACCTGTCGGCACTCTTCCTCGGCAACGTGCAGGGTGTGATTGGCGAGACATCTGCGATTGCTCTTCTGGCAGGTGGCATTTTCCTTCTGGTTATGCAGATTATTGACTGGAAGATTCCTGTTATTTATCTGGGAAGCTTCTCCATTCTGGTTCTGATCACAGCAGCGGCAAAGGGATACAGCAATCCGCTGGAGTTTACGGCTGAGGAGCTCTGTGCTGGCGGCATTATGCTGGGTGCCTGGTTTATGGCGACGGATTATGTTACGTCCCCGATCACATCGAAGGGTCAGGTTATCTATGCAGTTTTCCTTGGCGTTATGACATGACTGTATCGCATGATCGGTAATGGTTCTGAGGGTGTGTCCTATGCTATCATTCTTGCGAACTGCATCGTTCCGCTGATTGAGCATTACACCCGTCCGAGAGCCTTCGGCATTCAGAAAGCAAAGAAAGGGAAGGAGGCGCAGAAGGCATGAGCAAGAAACAGACATCCGTTGTACATGATACGATCATTATCACGCTGATTACTGTAGCTGCCGGTCTCCTTCTTGGAACCGTACACGGAATTACAGCAGCGCCGATTGCAGCACAGGAGGCGCAGACAAAGGCAGATTCCCAGAAAGAGGTCTTTGCGGACGCTGCCAGCTTCAAGGAAGTGGACGATTTTGATGAGGATGGATTTGCTTCGTATCTGGACAAGCTTGGCCTTGATCAGACGACGGTGAGCGAGGTCAGTGAGGCTGATGATGCGAATGGAAATGCACTGGGCTATGTCGTCGATGCTGCAAACAACGAAGGCTATGGCGGTGAGATCGAGCTGATGGTAGGCATCAAGACCGATGACTCCGGAAATCTTACAATCAATGGCATTTCTTTCCTTTCTATTTCCGAGACAGCAGGAATGGGCATGAAGGCTGAGAAGCCGGAGTTCAAGGACCAGTTCAATAACATGAACATCGGTGACAATAAGCAGATCGCATATACCAAAAACGGTAAGAGTGCAGATAACGAGATTGATGCGATCAGCGGCTGTACCATAACGACAAATGCTGTAACCAAGGCGGTCAATGGTGCTCTGGCGGCAGTTGAATATCTGGAGGGAGGAAATGCGTCATGAAACTGAAGAAAAACTCTCCGGTAGAGCGCCTGTGGAATGGAATCTTTGTAGAAAATCCGGTATTTGTACTGGTACTGGGTACCTGCCCGACGCTTGCAACGACCACATCTGCCATCAATGCCATAGGTATGGGTCTGTCCACTACTGTGATTCTGGCCCTCTCAAACCTGATCATTTCGGCGCTGCGGAAAATCATTCCGGACCGTATGCGTATGCCGGCGTATATCGTCGTCATTGCATCCTTTGTCACCATGGTTGATTTTCTGATGGAAGGCTTTACCCCCGCGCTGTATGCTTCACTTGGCATCTATATTCCCCTGATTGTCGTGAACTGTATCATCATGGGACGTGCAGAGGCTTATGCAGGCAAGGAACCGATGATTCCCTCGTTTTTTGATGGCCTTGGAATGGGCATCGGTTTTACCATTGCAATTTTCTTCATTGCATCGATCCGTGAGATCATCGGTGCAGGCACCTGGTTTGGTATTCAGGTGATGCCATCCGGTTATGTACCTGTGAATATCTTCGTTCTTGCTCCCGGCGCATTCCTGGTATATGCAATTCTGGTTGCGGTAATGAACAAACTGAAGATTGGTGCCGGACGCAGACCAAAGAAGGAGTGGGATCCCACAGAAAAAATCTGTGGAGACTGCCTGAGCTGTATGAAGATGGGCATCTGTGATGAAAAGCCGGAAACCTGTTCTGAATCTCCGGCCCAGACAATCGCCCGTACAAAGGGAACGGTTGAAGAAGCTGTTGCCGGGGCTGCCGGTGGAAAGAGTTCCGCTGCCATGAGCGCAGAATCTGAGAAAAAGGAGGAGACTAAGTCATGACATTACTTTTGCTGGCAGTCAATGCCTGTCTGATCAATAACGTGGTACTTAGCCAGTTCCTGGGTATCTGTTCTTTCCTGGGTGTATCAAAGAAACGTGATACAGCCACAGGCATGGGTATGGCGCTTACCTTCGTACTGACACTTTCCAGCTTCGTGTGCGGTGTGATCTATCATTTCCTTCTGATTCCCTTCGGCCTGGAATACTTAAAGACAATCGTCTTTATTCTGATAGTAGCTGCGCTGGTTCAGTTTGTTGAAATGTTCCTGAAGAAATTTGCCAAGGCATTGTATGATGCCCTCGGCATCTATCTTCCTCTGATCACCACGAACTGTGCGGTTCTCGGTGTGGCATTGATCAATGTCCAGAAGAATTACAGCATCCTGACAGGAACTGTTTATGGTTTCGCAACAGCAATCGGATATACCATTGCAATTATCATCCTGGCCAATATTCGTGAGAAAATGGTGGATAACGATGTGCCCGGCCCCTTCCGTGGCTTCCCCATTGTTATGATCACCGCAGCCCTGATGTCCATTGCATTCTTCGGATTCTCGGCATTGAAGTAAAGGATAGAAGGAGGGTATTGTGATGAGTGCAAGTACGATCCTGGCGGCAACTCTGATGGTTGGAGGTGTCGGCCTGTTTGTGGGAATCTTCCTGAGCTTTGCCAGTAAGGCCTTTGCCGTTCCCGTAGACGAAAAAGAGCAGGAAATTGTGGAGGTTCTGCCCGGTGCAAACTGCGGCGGCTGCGGTTATTCCGGCTGCGCTGCCCTGGCAGCGGCAATTTCCCAGGGAAAGGCGCCGGTCAATGCATGTGTGGTCGGACAGAAACCTGTGGCGGATAAGATTGCTGCCATTATGGGAACTACAAACGGTGATGCACAGCGGAAGGTCGCCTTTGTGCGCTGTGTCGGAGACTGTGAAAAGACGACGGATACTTATATTTATACAGGTCCAAAGTCCTGTGCCTCCGTGAAATTTGCACCTGGAGGCGGGTCGAAATCCTGCCGGTTCGGATGTACCGGATTTGGGGATTGCGTACAGGCATGTGAGTTTGGGGCTCTTTCCATTCAGAAGGGAATTGCCCATGTAAATGAAGCGGCCTGTGTGGACTGCAAGAAGTGCATGGCAGCCTGTCCGAAGGGGCTTATTGTTGAAGTTCCTTACAACTATGTCTCTCATATCGGATGCGTCAATCCGGAAAAGGGCAAGCCTGTAATGAATAACTGTTCCATTGGATGTATTTCCTGCCAGAAATGTGTCCGGACCTGCCCGCAGCAGGCCATTACGATGGTTGGCGGATTCCCTGTCATTGATTATGCAAAGTGCACAAATTGCGGGGCTTGTAAGAAGGATTGTCCGCGTCATTGTATTGTGTGATTTCCGACGGAGCAGATGCTGCCATAAAGCTGCATCTGCACAATAGCCTGGATGTCATGTGTGTGGGTCAATCTATGCTTCTGAAAATGAAGAAAACAGCTGCAGCGCAGTCATATCCTGACCGTGTATCTTCCGGAGTGGCCTTATGAGAGCCAGTCCGGAGAGAATATGGGATCGGGTTTATGGATGCGCGGCGGCTTTTTGTATTTCTGAACAACTTCTCATACATTTACTTTTTGACTCCGATTTTATTAATATATATTTGATACGGTGGACAGGCTGGTGATTGGAAGAACAATGAAGAAGAAAAGCTTTGGAAGAAATGATCTGCTGCTGATTCTGGGCATCGCCGCCGCTGCCCTTCTGATGCTTCTGGTATATTACCAGCATATGCGGAGCCTGGAGAATCCGATGCTTGAAATCACGGTTGACAATAAGACATATGGCATATACGATCTTGACAAAGATATGCGCATTAAGATCAACGATACAAATGTGTGTGAAATAAAGAATGGAACGGTATGGATGGTATCTGCGGATTGTCCGGACCAGGTATGTGTGCATTCGGCGCCCCTGACCAGAAAGGGAGGAAGTATTGTGTGTCTTCCAAATAAGGTTGTTCTGCGTATCATTCATGCGGACCAGTCCGGAAATATGGCACCATCTGAAACGGGGGATACATCGGCAAATTCTGTTTCGGTTTCTTCTGATGGCACACATCCGCAGATTGATTCTCTTGCGGAATAGCTTAAGCGCAGATTGCAGTGGGAGTGCTGAAATAATGTGGAAAAAAAACGTCGCCAGAAAGGCAGCTGTCCTGGGCCTTCTGAGTGCACTCGCTATTCTTTTTGGATATGTTGAAAGTATTCTGCCCATTAATCTCGGAATACCGGGTATCAAGCTGGGCCTGTGCAATGTGGTCATTCTGATCGTGCTGCTGCATTTTGGCTGGAGGGAAGCAGTGCTGGTTTCGGCAGTGCGGGTCGTTGTGATCGGATTTTTATTTGGAAATCTTTTCAGTATTGCATATAGTCTTGGGGGTGCGATGCTCAGCATCCTGATATCTGCTCTGCTGCTGCACACGGGTAAATTTCATGTGATCGGGATCAGCGCGGCCGGAGGAGCTGCCCACAATATCGGACAGATTCTGATTGCCTTTCTGGTAACCCCGCAGATCCCACTTATGTGGTATATGCCGGTTCTGATGCTGGCGGGACTTGTCACGGGCATCCTGATCGGTATTGTGGTATGGAACGTGATGCGCAGACTTGAGAAGTCACCTGCATTTCAATAGGGTGGTTTGCCATGCTTTTATGTAACGTGTATAATGTAATACTGTGTGATATGAAGTCAGATAGCAAGATATCTTTTCGGTTTTACTGACTGGAAAGGTTACTGTTCAGAGGTGCGTCAAGAGGACACTTCTCATTTGTCTGTTTCCGTTCGTAAACGGACAGTAAACTGTTTTTATGCTTAGGTTTTGTTGCTGCGAAACTCGTCGGGCAAAAACCGCCCT
>JBJEMO010000153.1:0-52213 GCA_051879715.1 Bilifractor sp. | reverse complement strand
AGAATGTAAAGGGGGAGGAATAAATCATGGCAACCGCATTTGGAATTATTACTTCATCCGCCAATCATATCAAGGTCGCCGGTATGCAGGATTATCGTCCTATGGGCGCATTTTCCTTTGCCGGAAGATATCGTGTCATTGACTTTCCGATCTCCAATATGAGTAACAGCGGCATTGATAACATTCAGGTTTATGTAAGAGAAAACCCCCGTTCCCTTGCAGAACATCTGGGAAATGAGGGCGCGTTCAACATCAACTCCAAGAAGGGCAAGCTTCAGCTTCTGTTCTCTGACAACAGCACGGCAAACGATGTATACAATACAGACGTTGCAGGATTTGCGGAGAACATGAACATCATCGCCAGAAAGCCGCAGGAGTATGTCATCATTGCCCCCAGCTATATGGTTTATACCCAGAACTACAATGAGCTTCTGGAGCAGCACATCGCCTCCGGCGCGGATGTGACACTGCTTTATCAGCATGTCAACAATGCGAAGGAATCTTATCTGCACTGCGATACACTGAATCTCAATAAGCAGAAGGGTGTCCTGGCAATTGAGCGCAATACCGGAACCGCAAATTCCAAGAACATCTTCATGGATACCTATGTTATGAAGAAGGACCTCTTCATTTCCCTGATCCGGGATGCACAGAAGATGTCTTCGATTTATACACTGTCACAGATCATCAATTCAGAAGTTAATGATCTGGATGTCCGTGGCGTACTGCATCGTGGCTACTTTGCAACGGTGACAGATTTCAAGAGCTACTTCGAGGCAAACCTGGACCTGATTGATGTAGACAATGCAAGCAGCCTGTTCAATGAGAACTGGCCCATTTATACCGTCACCAGTGATGCCGCTCCCACAAAGTATTACGAACAGGCGGATGTCAAGAATTCCCTTGTATCCAACGGCTGCTCCATCAAGGGCATCGTTGAGAACAGCGTCATCGGCCGTGGTGTCACCATCGAGGACGGCGCAGTCGTAAAGAACAGTGTCATCCTCGCCTATTCCAGAATCGGCAAAGACGTGCACATCGAGAACCAGGTTGTCGACAAATGGGCGCAGATCATCCACGCAAAGGAAATTATCGGAACACCGGACAAGCCCGGTTATGTCAAACGCGACGACATTCTCTAAGCATTTCTGTAAAAATGATATACGGTGCGCAAAAAAGGTGCATACCCTGCGGGAGGGCAGCGATTAAATTCGCTGCCCTCCCACATTCTCTACACACAGAAAAGGACCGGGCAGCGTGCCTGTCCACACTTCCCGGTTCTTTTTTCTTTATTATCTTTTGTATATTAATATGATTGTCTTTTTGCGCATTAATATTAACATGTGGATTTTCAGTCGAAAACCACTACTGCACCTACCGGACAGATCTCACTGCATGCTCCGCAGTGCCGGCATTCCTCCTGACGGATCACTGCCATGCTTCCCTTCATGTCGATACAGTGCTGCGGACATTGGGTGATACACTTCCCGCACGCGATGCAGCTGCTTTGTATATAATAGTCACACTCGTCTTCCATACTCAATACTCTATTCTTACACGTTCCATATACATCGCATGGCTCTATCACAGATCATTCTGCTCTTCCTCAATGCCACCGAGAAGCTTATACAGAAGCCGATACAGTTCTTTCATCTCATCCGGTTCCAGATTTACGCACTTCACGATTTTCTTCGGAACCTGAACGGCTCTCTCCTGCAGCTGTTCTCCACGTTCTGTAATCTGTATCATCAGATTGCGCTCATCATGGGTGGAGCGATGACGGATAATATATCCCTTCTGCTCCAGCTTCTTCAGCAGTGGTGTCAGCGTCCCGGAATCCAGAAACAGACACTTGCCAAGCTCCTTTACATTTGTCTGCTTCTTCTCCCAGAGAACCATCATCGTAATATATTGCGTATATGTGAGATCCAGTTCGTCGAGAATCGGCTTATATTTTCTTACAACTTCCTTTGACGCCGCATACAGCGGAAAGCACAGCTGGTTCTGCAGCCGGATACAATCGTATTTACCCATGCAAAGCACTCCTTTAAACACAGCAATTAATTGCTCGCAATCAGATTATACACGATTTCACCGGCATGTCAAACACTATCTGTATCTATGGACGTTCATCTGTTCCAGTCTGTCGTCTTGCTGCGGACAGCATCTGCCGCCCACTGATGATTGCGGAATTCTCTGGGCGAGGTATGAAAATGATCCATAAATACACGGTTGAATGTCCTCTGACTCCCGAAGCCTACGTCCATGCAGATATCTGTAATCGGCTCGTCAGTGCGGTGCAGCAGTTCTGCGGCATATTCCAGCCGGACCTCGTTGAGATACTGGTTGAAATTCCTGTGAAATGTACCTGAAAAAATCCTGGAAAGCGCATAAGGGCTGATCCCCAGATCATGTGCCATCCTTGTCATGGTCAGCGGTTCCCGGAACTTCCCGGTAATGTAGGAAACCATTCTGTAAATAATATCATCGCTTCCCACCGTATCCTTGTCGACCAGCGTCATGCATGGCAGGCATCTCGCCATGATTACATTCACATAAGCCTGCTGCAGCACCTCACGAACACGGTCCTGAGAGGATTCCTCCATCCGCCGCTTAAACGGGAACGGACTGTCCTGCTCCAGGCTGTACAGCGTATCCAGCGCATAGCGGATATCCGGATGCACATCTCCGGCGGCAATCACAGGCACCTCCGGCGATTTCTGCTTCATGATGGAACCGAAAGCATCTGCCATGGAGGGAGAAGCCAGCAGATAATAGGCCTCACACTCGGTGTCATCGAACACCTGATAATGATGGATCAGCTCCGGAAAGATAACCCCCAGATCTCCGGTCGACATGTGATACAGGTTCTCCCCCACGCCAAGCTCCAAGGTTCCCTTTGTGACAAAGACAAATTCCAGCGACTTATGAAGATGCGGTGAAACATGTACGGATGGTCTCAGCTCAATTTGCAGGTTATTTTTAGTCTCAGTATACAGCGGCAGCATACCACATCCCCCTTCGCAAAAAATGTCTTATTTTCAAGCGTTCCATGGCATGTATTATAGCAAAGACCGCTGTATTCTACAAACAGGATTTAAAAAGTTAGCCAGCCACAGCCATTTACTATGGCTTTTCATATAAATCCTTTCACTTTCATCAAAAGAGACCCTGTATAGCATCCCCCTCAGAAATTTCCGCTATACAGGGTCTCTTGTTGTTACCTTCTATTTTGTCAGCTTCTATCTTTTCTGCCTTCAGATCTTATACTCTACGCTTCCGGGTCCTCCATCAGTTCCTCTCTTGCCCGGCTGTAATGCGGCACGTCCTTCATCTGCTCTTCCTGTATGATCGTCAGGGTATGATAGAAAGCCTCAATTTCCTTTTCTGTCATCTTTCCCTCTACCCGGTCAAGCACCCGGTCCACATAGGAGCTGCTGACGTTGTAATAATCGATGTACTTCTGGGTCACCTGCAGATAATATTCTCTGTGGTCCTGCCTGGACCGTATTTTCTGAAGATACCCCTTCCGGATCAGACTGTTGACCTTGTAGGCGGCATTCGGCGATGAAATCTGAATGAAGCTGGCAAACTCATTGATTGTCGGGTTCTTCATGGCATAAATCACTTCCATGCAGAAGGTCTCTACCGTTGTAAGTGTCGCCTCACGATGGTCAAAGTTCCGAAATACCTCCCGATAAAAATGCAGCTTGAAATTTGTATACACCTCTGTAAAAAGCTCCTTCGTTTTCCTGGCTTTCTCTTTCAGATCATCTCCTGCGAGCCCCATCGTAACCTCCCATAAACCAGCAGATCATACTATTAATGAAGTATATAGTAGCACATCCAGCCTATGGGTTCAATCTTGCGGCTTTTCCTGTACCTGGGTTTTTTGCGGCTCTGTCTGTACCGGAGATTTTCTGTCCGTGATCGCAAAGGAAAGCTCTGCTGTCACAGCCGTCTTTCCATCAACTGTTGCGACTGCTTTTCCAAAACCGATCGGCCCCTTGCGCCCGATGATTTCACAGTGCATCTCGATGACATCTCCGGGTATAATCGGTCTGCGGAACCGTGCCTGCTTCACACCTCCGAAGAATACCAGCTTTCCCTTATTATCTTCTTCCGTCAATAATGCGACCGCGCCAGTCTGCGCAAGTGCCTCGAGGACCAGAACGCCGGGCATAACCGCCTGCCCCGGAAAATGCCCGCAAAACTGCATCTCATTGACCGACACGCATTTCCGCCCATCCGCGTACTTTCCCGGCTCACAGTCTGTAATCCGGTCCACAAGAAGAAACGGATACCGATGTGGTAAGATTTTCTTTATTTCATCTGCGTTCAGCTGCATCATTTTCTTACCTCTCTGCCTTGCGGAACACCAGCGTCACATTATGTCCGCCAAATCCAAAGGAGTTGGAGAGTGCATACCGGATTTCCATAGGATAACCCTGACGAGGCACCACATTCAGATCGCATTCCGGGTCCGGTACCTTATAGTTGACCGTAGGCGGGACAAAGTCTTTTTCAACGGAAAGTGCAGTGATCACTGCTTCCACTGCGGCGCTTGCCCCAAGGAGATGACCGGTCATGGATTTTGTGGAGCTCACACGCACACGCATCGGATCATCTGTGAATATGCGGCGGATCGCTGCAGATTCACAGGAATCATTCATTCTGGTCGATGTACCATGGGCATTGATGTAATCTACGTCATCTGGTGTAATGCCCGCATCCTCAAGGGCAAGCCGCATGCATTTTTCCGCACCGGTGCCTTCCGGAGACGGCGCCGTAATGTGATAGGCATCACAGTTGACTCCATAGCCGGCGATCTCTGCATAGATATGGGCTTTTCGCGCTCTGGCGTGTTCATACTCCTCCAGAATCAGCGCCCCGGCGCCCTCCCCCATGACGAATCCGCTACGCTCTGCATCAAATGGAATGGAAGCCCGATCAGGATCTGTGGCAGGCGACAATGCCTTCAAAGAGGTAAAGCCTCCGATACACAGCGGCGTAATTGCCGCCTCTGCGCCTCCTGCAACCATCACGTCACCATAGCCGTCACGGATATACCGGAAAGAATCTCCAATGGCGTTTGCTGCGCTCGCACAGGCAGTCACCACAGAGGCACACATGCCATGCAGGCCATAGCGGATTGCAATATGACCAGCTGCCATATTCGCGATGGACATTGGGATAAAATAGGGAGATACCCGGTCATAGCCCTTCTCCATTCCCCGGACCTTTTCATTTTCAATGGTTCCGATGCCGCCGATGCCGCTGGACATAATCACACCCCAGCGCTCTCTGGATTCCTCAGACACATCAGTGAGCTCTGCATCACGCATGGCCTGTTCCGCCGCTGCCATGGCAAACTGTGTATACCGGTCCATCTTACGGCTTTCCCGCCGGTCCACGTAAGCCTCAAGGTCCAGGTTCTTTACCTCTCCTGCAAGCTTCACCTTCTGCGAAGATGTATCATAGAGAGTAATCGGCGCAATTCCGCATCGTCCCTCAGTAACACTCTTCCACACTTCATCTTTATCGTTGCCGATCGGACTGACAATGCCCATCCCGGTAATTACCACTCTCCGACTCATGAATTTCTCCTTTTTTGTCTCAGCAGCCCATGCCGCCGTCTACACCAAGCACCTGTCCTGTGATGTAGGATGCCTCACGGGATGCCAGGAATGCGACAGCACCCGCGACCTCCTCTGCACTTCCCACGCGGCCCATGGGAATTTCCGCAAGCATCGCCTGCTTCGCGGCATCCTGCAGGGACGCCGTCATCTCTGTATCAATCATTCCCGGCGCAACTGCGTTGACCGTAATGCCCCGTCCCGCCAGCTCCTTGGCCAGAGACTTCGTCATTCCGATGATCCCTGCCTTGCTGGCTGCGTAGCTGACCTGACCCGGATTTCCATGGATGCCGACAATGCTGGAAATGCTGACAATCCGTCCATAACGCTGCTTCAGCATGATTCTGGAAGCCCGCTTCATACAATGAAATGTGCCATACAGGTTCACACCCATCACCCTGTTAAAGTCCTCCTCCTTCATCATCAGGAGAAGCTGATCTCTTGTAATGCCTGCATTATTGACCAGAATGTCAACCCTTCCGGTCAGTGCCATCGCTTCCCGGAACATCCGGTCGCACGCTGCGCCATCTGATACATCCGCCTGTGTCAGAAGTGTCTGGACGCCCTGCTCCCTGCATAGTCCTTCCGTCTCCCTGGCAGCCTCCTCATTGTGCGAATAATTGATTACTACATTTGCGCCCTGCTCTGCCAGTGCCAGGCAGATCGCGCGGCCGATTCCGCCGCTGCCGCCTGTCACAAGAGCTGTCTGATTTTTCAAATCCATACGCCTCTTGTACCTGCTTTCCTCTAAATAATCCCAGACAAGTATTTACCTTTGCCTCGCTCTGAGAAAATCTGTTACATCCTCCGCCGTATCCAGTGATATCGTTTCAATGCCTTTCACCGTCCGGGTCACAAATCCGGTCAGCACATGTCCGGGTCCGATCTCAACAATCCTGTCCACGCCAGCCTGTTTCAGCCATGTAATCATCTGTGCCATCCGCACACTGGACATTACCTGCTTCTCCAGAAGACCTGCGATGGCCGTCCCCGGAACCCCGGTATAAGCAGATGGCGCAAGTGAAACGTCTTCTATCAGTTTCCCCTGCCGGTCTGCCGGTCCGCCCAGCGTATTAAAGAGTACCGGCACCTGCATGCGTCCAAACTTTACTTTCTGAAAATACGTATGAAGCTCTTCTGCAGCCGGTGCCATCAGGGATGTATGAAATGCAGAGCTCACCTTCAGCTCCATGCATCGCCTTGCACCCTGCTCCTTTGCAATTTCCTCTGCCCTTGTAACCGCATCCGCAAAGCCTGAAATCACATTCTGCCCCTTTGCGTTGTAATTGGATACCTCAACAATGCTCCCGGTCTCCTTTGCGGCAATCCGGGCGATTTCCGCGGTCTTTTCCGCAGGAAGTCCCAGAATAGCGCACATCTTTGTCGAGAGCCCCTGCCCTGCTCTGGTCATTGCCTGCCCACGGAAAGCCGTAATCCGGATCAGTGTCTCCGTAGAAAAGACCCCGGCTGCATGCAGGGCGCTGTATTCTCCAAGGCTCAGACCCGCAACAAAATCCGGTCGGATCCCGTTTGCATCAAGAACTGCCGTCATGCCCGCGGCAAAGGCCGCCAGCGCCGGCTGCGTATATGCGGTTCGCGACAAAGTCTCCTCCGGTCCCTTGAACATCAGCTGCTTCAGATCAAAATCCGCCTGTCCCTGTGCCTGGTCGATCACAGCAGCAAACGCAGGAAATGTATCATACAAATCCTCTCCCATGCCGGCCCTCTGGCTGCCCTGACCGGCGTACAGAAATGCTGTCTTCACCCTTTCTCTCCTTCCTGACTCAGATATACATCCACTCTGGATAAATGGTTACCGCAGACATACGATTCCGCCGATCAGAATCGGAATGGCCTGAAAGCAACCATAAAACAAAACATACCCGAGGTGCTTCGGACCTCAGTATCATCGTGCAGAAATTTACGCCTTGATATCCGGCAGCTTCAATGTCGCCATGGTTTTTTCCGCGTCCTGCATCATCGCTGAAAAAATATCCGCAACCGGCCTTATTTCCTTCAGCTGCCCGCAGACCTGCCCTGCCATCAGAGATCCTTCAGAGGTATTTCCATCAAAAACAGCCTTGCGAAGTGATCCAAGCGTAAACTTCTCCAGCTCCATCTGATCGGCGCCTGCCATCTCTCTGCGGATATACTGACGCGCCATCTTATTCTTCAGAATACGGGTAGGTGAGTTGACAGATCTGCCCGTGACAACCGTGCTGTTATCTCCAGCCTTCAGAAGCGCCTGTTTATAGTTCGGATGAATAGGGCACTCGTTACTTACCAGAAGGCAGGTACCCATCTGTACGCCGCAGGCTCCCAGTGCAAAGGCCGCCGCCAGCTGTCTTCCGTCCGCGATGCCTCCGGCTGCAATCACCGGAATCTCGTCCGGAAGCACATCCCGCATCTGCGGAACCAGCGTCATAGTTGTCATCTCGCCGACATGACCGCCGCTCTCTGTTCCTTCCGCAATAATGCCGTCCACACCGTCCCGCACCAGACGGAGGGCCAGAAGAACACTTGCTGACACCGGAAAAATCCTGCATCCGCTTTCCTTCCATCCGGCAAGATATTTTCCCGGGTTGCCCGCACCGGTAGTGATCACCGGAATGTGTTCTCTCGCCACCAGATCTGCCATCTGATCCGTATCCGGATTCATCAGCATGAGATTAACACCAAAGGGCCGGTCTGTCAGAGAACGGCAGATCCGGATATTCTCCTCCAGCTTTTCCACATTCATACCTCCTGAGCCGATGATGCCCAGAGCTCCCGCATTGGAGCAGGCCGCTGCAAACGCCCCCGTAGCGATATTGGCCATACCACCCTGTATAAACGGATATCTGATTCCCAGTATTTCATTCAGAAATTTCATAAAAATCTCCATTCCGTGCGCGATCGCTTCCCGCAAAAAACAGCTATGAAGAACCGATCATTTTCCGCACAACTTCCCACCTGTTACCCTTAAAAGATGTGTGCTCATGAAATTGTCTTGAAATTCTCATCACTAACCTGTTGACCACAATATCTTTTAAAGCAAGTGCTTAAGAAACGGCCTTCAGTACATATCAGAATTCCAGATAACAGCTGCACCAGGTAAGGCCTGCACCAAAGCCGATGCAGAAGATCCGGCAGCCTGGTTTCAAAAGGCCCTGCTGCTTCATATCGGCAAGGGCCAGCGGAATGCTTGCACCGGATGTGTTTCCGTACTCCTGCAGGTTCATAAAGAATTTTTCCTCAGGCAGGTTTTTCTGCCTCCTGACATGATCGATAATACGGCTGTTCGCCTGATGACAGACGATGTAATCAGCCATCTCGGCGCTTACACCGCTTCTTGCCTCCATCTCATCAATTTCCTGTGCAAGAACCCTCACCGCAAAGCGGAATACCTTTCTTCCATCCATCTGAAGAAATCCGTCCTGCAGGATTTTTTCCGCATATGCTTCGGTAATATGGAGTGGATTGCCGGCATCCCGTTTTCCCCCGGCTTCATTGTCGGCATCCCGTTTTCTCGCGGCTTCCATGACAAACGGCGGAACCTGATTTCTGCCGACAGTATGTGCATATAACGCATTCCGGTCTCCCTCTGCTGCCGTATGGCTGAAGAACCTTTTCTCGTCCGACATCCGCAAAACCGCCGCAGCAGCACCATCTCCAAAGAGGACACTGACGGAACGCTCTGAAAAGTCCAGCATCTTGGAGAGCTGCTCACCGCCAATCAGAAGCGCATATTTTCTCTCTCCCCGGCAGACTCCCGCAGCATTCATCAATGCATGCGCTATCTGGAGTCCATAGACGAATCCGGAACAGGCCGCGTTAAGATCAAAGGCAGGCACGCCTCCCGGGATCTCCAGCAGTTCCTGCACAGCGCAGGCCATAGAAGGCACCATATAATCCGTGGTGCAGGTGGCAAAGATCACAAGACTGATATCACGAGCGTGTATGCCGGCATCCGCAATAGCCCTTCGGGATGCCTGTACAGCAAGCTCCGTCAGGCTTTCCTCACCAGTGCAAAGATATCTCGCCCTGATTCCCGTTCTCTCCCGGATCCAGGCATCCGAGGTATCCATATATTGTTTCAGTTCATCATTTTCCAGCCGCATCTTCGGAAGCGCTTTTCCGAGACCGGTTATTTCTATACCTGTCATAGATTTTCCGACTTTCTGTTTTCTGCGGGATTCCTTGTCTTATATGCCTGTTTCCGGTTTTCTGCATGGTTATTGATCACGATGATATTCAGGGTGGACAGACACAGGCAGGTGTTTATAAAATCGCTTTAACATTCAAATATGTGCAGACAACTGCCCGCTTCCAATATCCCTGTACTTTCTGTAACGCCTCTCCAGCAGCTCCTCCAGACTCTGCTGCTCCAGTCTCTCCAATGCCTCATCCAGCGCATCCCGCAGCAAAAGGCACATGCCGGACGGGTCCTTCTGCGCGCCGTCCTCCGGCTCCGGGATCACCCGGTCTGCTATGCCAAGCTCCAAAAGATCCTTTGCCGTCATCTTCATCACAGTACTGGCCTCCCTGCACTTTGAGGCATCCTTCCAGAGAATGCTGGCAAATCCCTCCGGGGATAATACAGAATAGACGGCATTTTCCAGCATCCATATCTCATCCCCGACACCGATGGCCAACGCTCCGCCGCTGTTTCCCTCGCCGGTTACAATGGATATCACCGGCACTTTCAGCGTACTCATGGCTGCCAGATTTTCCGCTATTGCAACACTCTGTCCGTTCTCTTCGGCTTCCTTTCCCGGATACGCACCCGGTGTATCAATGAATGTAAGAATCGGACGGCCGAATTTCTCAGCCTCCTTCATAAGGCGGAGTGCCTTACGATACCCTTCCGGCTCCGGCATGCCAAAATTACATTTCATGTTCTCAGACAGGCTCCTGCCCTTTCGGTGCCCGATCACCGTGACCGGACGTCCCTTCAGCAGACCAATTCCGCCGAGCATTGCAGGATCCTCCTTGCCAAGCCTGTCACCGGACAATTCCATAAAATCATCAAATATGCCTTCTATATAATCCGTGATCTTCGGCCTGTTCCTGTCTCTGACGACCCGGACGCGGTCATATGCAGAAAGTTCTGTATCCCCCGGCCGGACATGCTCTGCAGCCTTATGTGCCGGTCCCTGCGGTACAGGAGCTGCAGTCATATTTTCCGGTTCTGGCTGTACAGACCTTGCATCTACATTTGCTGCCTCCGGCTGCACAGATACCGCATCCTCATCTGCATGGAACCCGTGCAGTCTCAGAATCTTCGCAATGACATCCTTCTGCTCCTCCCGCTTTACAATCCGGTCAAGAAAACCATGCTCCAGCTGAAACTCTGACCGCTGAAAGCCCTTCGGCAGCTTTTCCCCGATCGTCTGCTCAATCACCCTGGGGCCGGCGAACCCGATCAGCGCCCCGGGCTCCGCCAGGATAATATCGCCAAGGCTCGCGTAGCTGGCACTCACCCCTCCCGTCGTCGGATGGGTAAGCACGGAGATGTACAGCCCACCATGGTCCCGGAATCGCTGCACCGCAGCGCTGGTCTTGGCCATCTGCATCAGGGACAGCATCCCTTCCTGCATCCTTGCACCGCCACTGGCGGAAAAAATAATCAGCGGAAGTCTTCTCCTGTCTGCCTCCTCAATGGCTATGGTCAGTTTCTCGCCCTCGGCGCTCCCCATGCTTCCCATCATGAAATTCCTGCCAAGCTCCGCACCGACAGCATCGATTCCATAGATCCTTCCTATTCCGGCAATACATCCTGCAGACCGTCCGGTCACTTTTCTGTTTTCCTCCAGCTTTTCCGCATAACCGGGAAACTGCAGAGGATCCGTACTTTTCAGATCCGGAGCAAATTCTTCGACAAATGCACCGTCATCAAACAGAGCAGTCAGGTGATTGCCTACCGTCCGCCGGGTTCTTTTTTTCTGCCGCATCTTCCTGAATCCAAGAAGTGTCTTTCTCCTGTCAAAAAAGATGCCATCAGCTGTATTGATCTTTGCATCCAGCAATACCGTTCCCAGAATACTCTTGCCCATTTATGCTCTCCGGCTTTCCTCGCCCCATCGGATAATTGCGTCTGTATTTTTCTCCAGAAATCCGGTGTCCACATTTCCTGTCATAAAGTCATTGTTATACATAATCAGATACAGAAAATCGATATTCGTGTCGATTCCCTCTACGGTCATCTCCTCCAGTGCGACCCGCATCTTCCGGATCGCCTCGAGCCTCCCCGGTGCGTGAACAATCACCTTCGCCACCATGGAATCATAGTAGGGGCTCACCATACATCCGTTGTACAGGGCACTTTCTATCCGCACACCGTTTCCGCCGGGAAAGTGCAGAAAGGATACACGTCCTGGACAGGGCGAAAAATTCTTCGCCGGATTCTCGGCATTGATTCTGCATTCAATTGCATGTCCGTCCAGATGAACATCGCTCTGTTTATAGCCAAGCGGAAGGCCTGCCGCGATCCGGATCTGCTCCCGGATCAGGTCGACGCCGGTAACAGCCTCCGTGACCGGATGCTCCACCTGAATTCTGGTATTCATCTCAATAAAGTAAAAATGATTCTCCCGGTCCAGCACAAACTCTACCGTACCGGCACTCACATAGTGCACCGCTTTTGCCGCCCGCAGTGCCGCCTTGTGGATCGCATCCCGCTGCTTCTCTGTCAGAATTCTGGCTGGGGATTCCTCCAGCAGCTTCTGATTCCTGCGCTGCATGGAGCAGTCCCGCTCTCCCAGCTGGATCAGATTGCCCTTTGTATCACCGAGAATCTGCACCTCTATATGGTGCGGATGCACGATCAGCTTTTCCAGATAAAGGGAGCCGTCTCCAAACGCAGAGCTTGCCTCCGCCTGCGCACTCTCATAGGCATTCTGAATTTCCGATGCGTCAAAGGCTGTGCGCATACCGCGTCCGCCTCCACCTGCTGTCGCCTTCAGCAGGACCGGGTAGCCGACCTTCTCTGCGATCTGCGCCGCCTCCTTCCAGTCCTTCAGAATCCCCTCCGAACCAGGAACGACCGGAACCCCATGCTTCTTCATCAAAGCTCTGGCACTCTGTTTGTCTCCCATGTCCCGGATCATCTGAGAGGACGGGCCGATATAAGCAAGACCATTTTCCTCACATTTTTCGGCAAAATCTGCATTCTCGGAGAGAAAACCATAACCCGGGTGGATTGCCTCACATTGATATGCCTTCGCTGCCGCAATCAGCGCCTCCTGATTCAGATAACTCGCAGCTGCCGGTGCCGGGCCGATGCAGACAGACTCCGTTGCAAACTGCACGGGAAGAGAATCCCTATCCTCCGAAGAATAGGCAATCACTGTATCAATACCCATTTCCTGACAGCATCGAAGAATCCGCATTGCAATTTCTCCCCGGTTTGCAATCAGTACCTTCCGGAACATCTTCAGATCTCCTCCATCGTCATCAGAACCGCATCATAGGCCGCAAAGCCGGCATCACCGGCCCGAATTTCGCAAATGACGCCATCACAGGGAGCTGTAATCTCGTTCATCATCTTCATAGCCTCTACCAATCCGACGACATCCCCCTTTTTCACCTGCTGTCCTTCTTCCACGTAGGGCTTCTCTCCGGGCTTTGATGCACGGTAAAAAATCCCCGCTAATGGGGTCCTGATCTGAACCAGCTTTTCCGCTTCCGATGAACGTGTCTTACCTTCTGCAGGCTCTTTCTGATTTCCTTTATCCCTCATCATAGAAACCGTCTGCTCTGCCCTCTTAGTACTTTGATCCAGATCCGCTGCAGAATCCGGTACAGGTACAGACGACTGAGAAACAGTCACCTGATCCGGCACAAACGCCTTCCGTACCGCTTCATTCCGCAGTTCCAGGGTTCCATCCTGTGTCGTGTATCTGAATCTGCTAAGACCCGATTTCTGAAATCCTGTCATCAGCTTCTGCAGTTCATCTACTGTATAACTCATTACAAACCTCCATGCCCGGTGCGCAGCCGTGCAGAATCTCCGGATACCCTCTGTACCACAGCAATCAGTCTTCCTTATGCGCTTCTATATAATCCACAACGCTTTGCACGGTATGCAGGTTCGGCAGCTCTTCATCCGGCACAGTGATACCGAAATTTTCCTCAACGGCCATCATCAGCTCCACAACATCCAGGGAATCAGCCTTCAGATCCTTGAAAAAATCAGATTCCGGCCTGATCTCATCGCCGTCAAAGCTCAGCGTGTCAATAATGATTTCCTTAACCTTCTCAAATGTATCCATCGTTCCGCTCCTTTGCACCTTGTGCTCTTTCATTTACCGACATTGTTTAAATTATTTAGTTAAATATTTTTATCTATTTGTTTCGAGGGTTACTATACCTCTGTGCCAGAGCCCTGTCAATATATTTCAATATTTTTATCTAAATTTATTTAATTTTTGTCTCGTGGTGCGCCTGCCAAAAAAGCAGAACCACACTTGTTACGTTCAACGGCTTGCCGGGCGGGGCATTTCTCATGCAGTCCTTTGGAGCGAGTATTACGAGCAGAAACAGACAAATGAGAAGTGCCCTCCTGGCAGGCCTGCGAACTGTGGCAATTCCTTCCCACATCAACGCAGTACGAAGGAGTTGGCGTTGCAGATCTGCGATCAACCGTGCTATACTTGGATGCGAAAAGAGGTGTTAAGAAATGCAGTTTGAAAAGTTGCAGAAAGACATGATCGCAGCCATGAAGGCCCGCGACAAGGTCAGAAAAGATACCATTGCATCACTGGTTTCCGGAGCAAAGAAAATTGCCATTGACGAGGGAAGCCGTGACAACATTACGGAGGACATCACAGACCGGGCTATCATGAAGGAGCTGCGCGCAGCAAAGGAGCAGTACGAAAGCTGCCCGGATTCCAGACCGGAACTGAAAGAGGAGTACAAGACCCGTTATGATATCATCAGCGAGTATGCGCCCCAGATGATGTCCGAGGATCAGATCCGTGAGGTATTGCAGACAAAGTTTGCAGATGTTCTCGCCACAAAGAACAAAGGTCAGATCATGAAGAACGTCATGCCTGCGCTCAAGGGAAAGGCTGACGGAAAGACCATCAGCAAGGTTGTCGCGGAGCTTTGCAGCTGAATCAGATCATGAAAATAACGTGCTTCTTCCCCTGCGTCCGACCCGGACTGCCAGGGGATTTTCTGAAGTATCCGACCAGGCTGAATAGCATACATCGGACCCTTCAGAAAAGCGGCGATCAGAATATTTTGTTGCTCTGCTACAATAATTTGGATTTCTGATGAAGTAAACAGATGAAATTATGCTCAAAGAAAAGACAGGAGGATCACAGATATGGGGCAAATACCGGCGAAGCTGCGTCCTGACTGCGTCAAAGTCATGAGACAAAGCTATCTGTTCCGTGGACTCACAGACGAACAGCTGCAACAGCTGCTGGACAGCGACTATCTCCATATTCAGCAGTATCGGAAGGGCATGCAGGTCTTTGATGAAGAAGACAAACCTGTGTACATCATGCTCCTGATCAGTGGGAATCTTGTGATTGCACAGAACACACTGCGCGGAAAACGCATGATTCTCTCCAGAATTACCGATCCCGGCGATACCTTCGGAGAAGTCTATGTCTTCAAGCAGCTTCCTTCCTATGATATGTATGCAGAAACACTGGAGCCGACGACAATCCTTTTCGTGAAAGCCTCCCTGCTGTCTGACAAGTGTGACAAAAAATACCTGCAAAGCGCTGACCGGATGGTACGGAACCAGCTGATGATGTTTGCCTCCAAGGCATATACGATGAACAGACGGCTTCGCATCCTGGGGAGTCCGAGTATTCGTGAAAAAATAGCCCGGCTGCTCATTGAAAGGCAGGGAAATGGCAATCGGATCCGTGTAATGCCCCGTGAGGAAATGGCTGATTATCTGAACGTCACCCGCCCATCCCTCTCACGGGAAATCAGTGCGATGGTGAAGGAAGGTATTATCCGGAACGAGGGTCAGACGCTGGTTATTCTGGATCAGGAAAAACTAGAGGAGTATATCTGATCGCATTGCAGACACTTATTATTGTATATAAGAACACAATCAGCGAATGCAGTCTATAAATCCGGGATAAATGTATTATCAGAAGCAGGCAGCTAACCGCTTTACGGATGTAAAGACAGTGGCACTGCTATTTGGAAGCATCAAGACGGTAGTAAAGAGAAGCCAGGTAAGAAAGAGAGTCCCATGTCCAATCTGATTTTTAGTATGAATGCAACCCTGCCCATTTTTCTGGTGATGATGCTGGGATATTTTTTTCAAAGGACAGGCGTCATAGATGAAGCATTTGCCGCAAAGATGAACACCTTTGTATTCAAAATTGCGCTGCCGGTCAGTCTGTTTGCACAGCTGGATTCGGTGAATTTCGCAGAGGTGTGGGACACAGAATATGTGCTGTTCTGTTTTTTGGCGACCCTCATGAGCATAGGAATCGCAGTTCTTGTTTCCTTTATCTTCCGTGACAAGAGTGTCCGGGGCGAATTCGTGCAGGGTGCTTACAGGAGCAGTGCTTCTCTGCTCGGAATGGCATATATAGAAAACATATATGGAACAGCTACCATGGGTTCTCTGATGATGCTGGGAAGCGTACCCTTATATAATATAATGGCAGTGCTCGTCCTCTCCCTGATGAACGGACGCGGAGAAGGGCTGGACCGGAAACGGATGAAGGGCGCCTTGAAGGACATTCTCACCAATCCGATCATCTGGGGCATCATTCTGGGATTTGCCTGGGCTCTGACCGGATGGAAAATGCCTGACATGCTGCAGACTACCATCGGCTATATCGGCCGTCTGGCAAGCCCCATGGGCCTTCTGGCAATGGGTGCGAGTCTGCATTTTCGCGAAATCCGGGGGCGGATTGCTCCTATTCTGACAGGCTCCTTCCTGAAGCTTGTCGGCTTTACCGCACTCTTTCTCCCCGTAGCCATCTGGCTCGTATTCCGGAAGGAAAAACTCATTGCTGCCCTGATTATGCTGGGCTCCGCCAGCACCGTTGCCGGATATGTCATGGCAAAAAACATGAACCACGAGGGAACCGTATCCTCCGGTATTGTAATGATCACTACCCTGTGCAGTGTATTTACCCTGACCTTCTGGATCTGGCTTCTGCGCAGCATGGGTATGGTCTGAGAAACATCTTCATCTGCATCCCATAAGTCTCATAATCCTTAAAGTTCTTTACCTGAGAAGAACGATCCCCTGCACTGACATGAAAAGACCCTCCGGCTGTTAAATAACCGGCGGGTCTTTTCGCAATCCTGAACCAGAGGTACTGTGCAGCTTAAACCGGATTTTCTATACCGTAATTGGTAAGCGCAAATACATAAATCGCCTGATCCTGCTCTCTGGTCAGCAGTGTGATCTGCGCGTGGAACCGCTTCTGGCCAATCTGTAACGGAAAATCTACCACATCCCTGACTCTGTCCGCCTGCTGCATGCGCTCCGCTAACGGCTGGAAAAACGGCAGGTCAGGAATCAATTCCTTATTGTTCTGATCCACCTCCCGAAGATACGGCCGCATTACTTCCTGAAGTTCCTCACCCATGCGAAGAAACAGGATACTTTCGCTGTTTCGTTCCAGGACAGCCTTGCCAAACACAAGCGGCTCCCTCTCCTTCGAATAAAATCTTCCTTCGATCGGCCGGAACAATAGAATATTGGCTGCAGGACGGTACAAGACAATATCCCGCTGGCTGGTCATCCTGCGCACAAACGGACTGTTCAGCAAAGCATCCAAAGGCAACGGTTTGCTGAAATAGTAACCCTGAATAAAATTTACACCCCAGTTCTGGGCATACCAGCACCCTTCCGCACTTTCAATACCTTCCGCAACCATCAGAAATCCCATCTTATGACTGAGTTCGGCAATGGTCTGGATGATGATTCCCTGCCTGTTGCTCTCTTCCAGCTTCCGGAAAAATGACTGGTCCAGCTTTATGCCGGAAAATGGCATGTCCCCAAGTGAATAAAGCGCCGACTGTCCGGTCCCGAAGTCATCCAGCCAGATCCTGTAGCCCTTCCGATGCATTTTCCGCACAGTCTCCTTGATGACCGGTGAATCTGCCATCGCGGATTCCGTAATCTCAAACTGCACCCGGTCGGCCGGAAAACCATAGGGTGTGAGAATTTTCTCGATCTCTCCCAATACATCCATAGACAGAAAATCTGCACGGGACAGATTGACTGTTACAAAAATTCCATCGGTAAAAATCTCCGGGTGCAGGCTTATATCCTCGCACACCCGTCTCAGCATATACAAATCCAGCTTTGCAATACAATTGGTCTTTTCAAGCACCGGAACAAAAGCTCCCGGAGGAATCATACCCCTCTGGGGATCCTCCCATCTCGCCAATGCCTCAAATCCAACCGTATTTCGGGAGAGACTTCCGACCAGAGGCTGGTAATACGGAACGATCTCACCCTTTTCAAGTGCCTCGTCCAGATGTTCCTCAATGAACATATCTCTCTCTCGTTCCTTACGCATCTGCTCATCAAAAACACACAGACGCGCGTTTTCTCTGCTTTCAAACCCGGCTCTGGCACATGCATATTTGGCAAAGGCAACCTCGGTAAGGAATCTCTCCTTCGTACGATTTCCATTATGACCGCAGAAAACGACACCGGCATCCAGAATGATCTGCTCCTCCGGATTCATGGCAAAGACCTCACTCTGTACCTTTTGGGCAAGAGCCACTGCCTGTTCCTTGTCCATGACGGCAAAAACCAGATAATGGTCCACCTCCAGATTGACTGCCTGTGCCTCTCCAAAATATTTCTGCAGGATCTGAAGGATTCGCGCGAGAATACCGCTCACCTTTCCGCTTCCCAAGCGCTCCGTCATCTCAACAAAACGCAGCATATTGAAATAGATCAGTGTTACCTGCCCCTGCTTATCTGAAGCATACCTGTCTGCAAGATCCGATAAGGTCGCAACATGATCCGCCTCCGCCCCGGATGCCTTTATTCTCGCAAACTCAGACGCGTCACATTCTGTGATTTTTTTGTCCGCAGAACGTTTGGAACGATACATGCTGGCATCAGCCATCCGAATGCAGAAACGCAGATCCTCTTCCGTGCGCACATCTGCACAGACATAACCGATACTCAGATTCGCCCTGAGAATATTGGTTTTGACAGCGCACTGATTCCTGAGGGTCTGCAGAGAGCCCGCAAAAGTCTCCTGATCCCGCGTGGAAATGATCAGGAATTCATCGCCACCATACCGATAGCAGAAATCTCTGTCAGTCTGGAAAATATCACGCATCTTCTCGCCAACCGTGCTGAGCACCTGATCCCCATGTGAATGGCCAAATTCATCATTGATCCGCTTGAATGCATCGATATCCATCATGGCCACACAGAGCTTCTCTGGAATAAAAGAACGGAAATCGTCCCGAAGCGCTGTGCGGTTTAAAAGCCCTGTCAGAATATCGGTTCTGGCCCTGTTGTTGGCATTCATTTCACTTTTCCGCAATTGCAGCTCTATGGCCTCATACCGGACATAAACCTGCCACCGGACCTGTGAAATGGCAATGCATACAATGTGAAACGCAATGAGGTCCACCCAGTCCTGCCACGCAATACGATGTCCGGTCTGCATGATTACTTCTATGATACACAGCATGCCCAGAAGATTTACGGATACATTCAGCAGGGTATCCTTCAAATCGTTGACCGGCATCAGACTGATGATTACTGTAATAAGAATATACTCAAAAAAGAAACTGCTGCCCTCCTGCGTGGTAAAAAAGGTCAGGCTGGCAAACAGCATATCTACAATCCGGAACAGATAGTATAAGAAGCGGAAAGACCGGTTTTCCCTCTGTGTGCCATGGTACTTTCTTCCGGCAGACAGAAAAAAAAGAGAAAACACAAGATTGGTGCTCCCGATCACAAGATACACAAAGGTTGCATTGATTCTGGGCACAACCTGCCCGCTGCTGAAGGGTGCATAGGTCCCGACCAGCCCGATCATGCAGATTACACAGATAATTGCAGCTGCACTCAGACACAGCTTTGCATTACGCCGGTTCTTTTCCTCAATAAAAAGAGGGTCCTGAGAAATAGGCATGACTTCTTCGTCCCTGGGGTATAATTTACACCTGGCACAGACCCCGTCTCATGCCAGGAAATAATATTCTGTATAGTTATTATATTAACACACCGAATATTTTCGTGCCACATTTTTATGAAACCGATTCCATGATATTGTGTTAAGAATACAGAAAATTTTTCCCTGCTATCCATGCGCTTCCTGCATCCTGCGAGAAATCTGCATATCCACCCGTTTTGCCACACCTCCGGATGACGATGCTGTCCGGAATCTTTCTTCATTGACCCTGCTGCTGGCAGATGTTATAATCAGTTATGTCATGTGTCTTGTCACTTATGGGACGTGATCACATAAACTGTACATACAGCCTTCCGGCTGACATGCAACGTTCAGCCGGAATGAATCAATGAGGAGGATTCCACAAACATGGAAAAATTCAAAGCATTTCTGAAAAGAAAGAATATTGAAATTTCCCTGAAGCGCTACGGCATTGATGCACTCGGTGCCATGGCCCAGGGTCTTTTCTGTTCTCTTCTGATCGGCACCATCATCAACACAATCGGTACACTGTTTCATATTGCAGCCCTATCCGCCACGGTTGCCACCGTGTCCGGCGTCGACTACACGGTAGGCGGACTGGCCATGGCCATGAGCGGTCCTGCCATGGCAGTGGCAATCGGGCGTGCGCTGCAATGCCCGCCCCTGGTTCTGTTTTCCCTGATCACTGTCGGCTTCGCTTCCAATGCACTCGGTGGCGCCGGCGGCCCTCTCGCTGTACTGTTCGTTGCGATTATCACCGCTGAAATCGGAAAGATGGTCGCAGGTGAGACAAAGGTGGATATTCTGGTAACCCCCCTTGTCACCATCGGCGTGGGCGTTCTGCTCTCCGCTCTGATCGCACCTCCTCTTGGAAAGCTGGCCATGATGGTTGGAAACTTCATCATGTGGTCAACCGAGCTGCAGCCATTCCTGATGGGAATCCTGGTATCCGTTGCCGTTGGCATCGCACTGACCCTTCCCATTTCTTCTGCTGCAATCTGCGCAGCGCTCCAGCTGACCGGACTCGCAGGCGGGGCGGCTGTCGCCGGCTGCTGTGCACAGATGGTCGGATTTGCCGTTATGTCCTTCCGTGAGAACAAATGGGGTGGTCTCGTATCGCAGGGAATCGGAACCTCCATGCTCCAGATGCCCAACATTGTCAAGAACCCGAAAATCTGGATTGCGCCGATTCTTACCTCCGCAATCACCGGTCCCATTTCTACCTGCATCTTCCATATGCAGATGAACGGACCGGCCATCGACTCCGGTATGGGTACCTGTGGTCTGGTCGGACAAATCGGTGTCTTCCAGGGATGGCTCAACGACATTGCCGCCGGCACAAAGACTGCAATTACTGCCACCGACTGGATCGGACTCGTGCTGATCTGCTTCGTGCTTCCGGCAATTATCTGCCCGCTTATCAATCAGCTCTGCCGCAAAAAGGGCTGGGTGAAGGATGGAGATCTTACGCTGAAACAAGCGTAAACACAAGACAGGCAGAAATTTCATAGCACATTTGTCAGAGCATTACTGGCTGTTCAAAGATTGATTCGGAAGCCGCCTATGCTTCCAAGGCGAGGACTTTGCGATGAGCACTTAGCGGGCGCTTGCGGCCGCTTACGTGCGACGCATGCAGATCCCTTGGCGAATGAAATGAGCCTAGTAGATCTGCGGCTTTGACGAAGGCGCAAAGCGCCTGAGGAGTTCCGCAGCTTCGTAAACCCAGAATCAATCTTTGTTACAGCCAGTTTGCGAATGACGACAGGGCTATGAAATTTTTGTCTGCCTTTTTTACTGGTAAATGAGAAAAAACAGGGATGCCACACGAAGCATGCAGACCTCGTGTGGCATCCCTGTTTCTTGTTTTCCAGATATTCTTCTATTCTGTATCAAAGTCTTCATCCCGCAGCCTGCTCCGAAGAGGAAGAGCCCGCTGTGGTGCTCTCCGTATCCTCAATGTATGGGAAGAAAATATCACTTCGATCCTTCTTGTCGAACATCGAATTATATTCCAGTATATTGTACTTCTTGATCCAGTCGGCTTCATCGCCTGTCGCAGCATCCAGATGCTCAAAGCTCTGGTTTGCCTCGGAATAGTAGCCTCTGGAATTGATAGCCGGAACTGTCTGCATCATTTCCGCCAGGAACTTATTGTAGGCCGGCAGCTCGATATTTGCCCGCTCCAGCGTCAGCGTGGACAGGTAGTTCAGGCTTGTGCAGTCGATGGTCGTTGCATCTGTGTCATAGTTCGTCCAGATAAAGAACGGAACCTTGAAGAAATTCTCCAGTTCGTCCATGGTAAGTCCGGACATTCCCTTGCCGTTCAGATATTTGTAGAAATACTCATCCAGGCTCGGCTGATGGTCACCGAAGAACACGATCTCAACCGGGTCATCTACGCTCTGGAAATATGTAATGAGGTTCTTTACCGCGGTATCCGTCGCCTGCGCACAGGTCAGATACTGATTGACATCGCTGAAAATACCCGGCTCCGCTGTTACTGTCGGGGTAAAGTTCGAATAAACGCCCGTATAACCTCCATGGTTCTGCATCGTAATACCGGTGATCAGAAGGCTTTCTCCATCCTTCTTCTCCTTATAGCGGTCAATGATCTTGTCGAACAGCTCCTGATCCGTGATGTAGTCACGCATAATATTCGTCTGATCAAAGAATCCGGCAGGATCATCCATAAAGTATGTCTCGTCATATCCCAGCTTCGGATAGACGGTCTTTCTGCTCCATCCGGCAGCGTAATAGGGATGCATGGCAACCGTCGTATATCCAAGATTCTTCAGGGTTGAGACAATGGAAAACGGCGTACTGTTCATGTACTGCTGATAAACAACTGATCCGGAGGGCAGGAAAGCCATCGAATTACCTGTCTGATACTCCCACTCAGAATTTGGCGTCTTCGCGCCGAATACAGAGGACAAAGCATAGCCCTTGATGGTATTCTCGCTCATGGAATGAATAAAGGGCATATAATCTCCGACGTTCGTCTGCAGATCACCCAGTACTGACAGATCCGCAAAGGATTCATCCATAATGAAGATAATGGTCGGATCTTTTACATCCTCATTTGTCGTCACATTCTGAACGGCATCTGCGTCCTTATACTCGTCCTCCAGCTGCTTTACCGCTTTCGTAGAATAGCCAGCCGGTGGCTTGACAAAATTATCACGGATACTGAGCACGAAATTCAGTACAAACCCATTCTGATAAGTTCCCTTCTGCTCCCAGGTCTGTGTCTCTACGGTGGAGGTATGTGTATACACAAAACCAAAGAATCCAATCATAAGGACCGCACTGATTATTCTCTGCAGCCAGTGCCAGGTATATTTCACCCTGATCTTCCGGACAAGGAGCACATACAGGATGCTCATCATTATGATGTAGGCTCCTCTGTCATGCAGCACGAAGGTGTAGTTTTTCACAACGCTGATGCCGGTTCCGACGGTGATCAGATCCGAGTATGTGATCTCGTTACCCCGGACTGTATATACGAAATAGTTCGTATATGCAAAAGCAGTCAGTGCACAGTGCGCAGCGATTGCCGACCAGGACGGGCGGCTCAGAATCAGCTGAAAGAAGAAGTATACTGATAATATCAGAAGTATATTTACCCAGTGTGTCGCCCTGGATGTGCGCGCATAAAAATCAGGGGACAGAATCACATGCTGCACGCAGAACTCTGTGAACATACAGCTCAGTCCGAACAGGATACCCGTCCACAGCCAGGGCAGTCGGTCATCGAGCTCAAGGTCGAGATTGACAATGACAAACAGCACACCCGCATAGGGAAGCAGCGTCCAGAGCATGTAGCGGGTGATCGCATACATTGCAACAGCGATCGCCAGAAAAACTCCGAAAAGAATCATGCGTTTCCTGGTGATGTTAAATGAGATCTTCATTTCAGGGATACCAACTTTCTGCAAAAAAACACCGGAAATTAACCTTGTGATTAGACACTGTTTACTAAGATAACATAAATTTTCCTCGAATCAAGCGTTTTTCACATTTTATTCACAAAAACTTCATGCATTGTGCGGTATCACACGATCAGTGCATCACGTCTATCAGAATAATATATTGCGTTTATTGGATGTGGTTTAGATATTGTGGCTGATGCGTGAACATTATGATCTTTCAGATAGCCGGCTGACCCTCAATCAATTTTATATTCCTTACCGTCTCGGTGTAATCACAGATCACAGGGATCCCGGCAGGTGCTCCCTCGTGCCGTTTTGCAAGGTCCTGCGTCTGATAGAGAATGGCGTGCAGCCCGGCTTCTGCAGATCCCAGCACATCAAGCCGATAATTATCTCCGATATAAACACATTCCTCTGGTGCAAAACCTGCCTTCCGCACACAAAACCGGAAAAATTCCGGATCCGGTTTTTCCGTGCATGCCTCGGCACTTGTAATCAGATCATCCAGAAGGCTTCCCATCCCAAGATGCCGGATCTTGCGGTATTGCACTGCCGAGAGCATATTGGTGGCACAGGCCACATAATAACCACGCTGCCTGAGCATCTGCAGGAATGCATAGACTCCCTTTTCCGGCACCATATTATCAATCAGCGTGTCCCAGTATAGGGAATACATGATACCGGCATACGGAAACACCGGCTGACCAATCTCCTGCAGGAAACGCGAGAAGCGGATCAGTCTGTCATGGGTTGCCGCCTGCTTCCAGCCCATCTCATCAATCAATCCATTCATGATTTCCGTAATTTTCCGATGTGTATACTCTCTCTCAAGGCCAAACTGCTCTTTGCAATATGCCTGTACCCTGGCCGCCGCAGCTGCATCCGCGTGGTCATAGCTGTAAAGTGTATTGTCCAGATCAAAATAAACTGCTTTCAAAAAATTATCCTCCCTTAATGTGAAGTCCTTTACCCAGCACCCTTCTAAAGATAAATACATGTTACGTATAATCAAAGATTCATGCATCCTGCCGAATCTTACTGAAATCGAATGTTCCCCGGATTCCGCGAATAGTGATATTATACTACAGATCTTTTTTGTCTTGCCTTTAAATGTGTTTCTTCTTATACTATAAGACGACAACTGGAGATCATTTCAGGATAATCTATCATCCAACAGGAGGAAGTTTCATGAAGGAGTTCAAGCCGATCAAAGAAGGCAAAGTTCGTGAGATCTATGACAATGGCGACAGCCTGATCATGGTTGCCACAGACCGTATCTCAGCATTTGATGTAATTCTGAAGAACAAGGTTACGAAAAAGGGCACCGTCCTCACACAGATGTCCAGATTCTGGTTTGAGTATACTAAAGACATTCTGCCAAACCATATGATCAGCACGGATGTAAAAGACATGCCGGAGTTCTTCCAGCAGCCGCAGTTTGATGGCAACAGCATGCTCTGCAAGAAGCTGACCATGCTTCCCATTGAGTGCATTGTTCGTGGATACATTACCGGAAGCGGCTGGGCCAGCTATCAGAAAACCGGCCTTGTATGCGGCATCCGCCTTCCTGAGGGACTGAAGGAGTGTGACAAGCTCCCTGAGCCGATCTACACCCCAAGTACAAAGGCTGAAATCGGTGATCATGATGAAAATATCAGCTATGAAAAGAGCATTGAGGTGCTTGAGAAACTGTATCCCGGACATGGCGAATATTATGCGAACTGCCTGAAAACCTATACTCTGAAGCTCTATACAGAATGCGCAGAGTATGCACTTTCCAGAGGCATCATCATTGCTGATACCAAATTTGAATTTGGCCTCGACGAAAACGGCAATGTCGTGCTTGGCGATGAGATGCTGACACCGGACAGCTCCAGATTCTGGCCGGCAGAGGGATATGAGCCCGGACATTCTCAGCCATCCTTCGACAAGCAGTTTGTACGTGACTGGCTCAAGGCCCATCCGGACAGTGATTACAATCTGCCTCAGGATGTCATTGACAAGACCATCGCAAAATACAAAGAAGCATACAAGCTTCTGACCGAATCAGAAATCCAGTGAAATTGCTGCAGATACGGAACAAACCATCACCTGTATGAAAACAATCCGTCGTCTGCATGAATAGATGATCTTTCATATTCTGCATCGCACAAAGCTTCAGGTGCATCGCACACAAAAAACGGAACTGCATATTACTGCGGTTCCGTTTTTTGTGCTTATTCATCTGTTTACTATAACTGTCTGCAGCATTCGTTTATTGCATCTGTTCATAGATCTTCTTCGCGCTGACAAGCTTCACGCACAGTGAGAACAGCCTTGCAGCGACCTTCAGATCGTCAATCGGCGGATAAGTCGGCGCAATCCGGATATTGGAATCATGCGGGTCCTTACCATAGGGCCATGTTGCTCCGGCACCGGTCATCTGCACGCCTGCTTTCTTGCATTTCCCGACAATTTCCTTCGCACATCCATCAAGGGCATCGAAGCTGATGAAGTACCCGCCTCTCGGCGTGGTCCAGGTACCGATCTCCAGCCCCGTCAGTTCCTCATCTAGGATCTGCTCTACAGCCTCGAATTTCGGACGAATGATATCAGCCTGCTTCCGCATGTGCTCTACCATGCCGTGAATATCCTTGAAGAAGCGCACATGACGAAGCTGATTTACCTTGTCATGTCCGATGGTCTGATGCTTCATGGTTTCCAGAATATCCTTCATGTTGTTCGGTGAGGTAGCCATTGCTGCAATACCACTGCCCGGGAAGGTAATCTTGGATGTAGAGGCAAATTTATAGACCAGATCCGGGTTGCCGGCGCGCTTGCACTCTGCCAGAATCTCGATCAGATAATCCTGCTTGTCATCATAGAGATGGTGGATGCCGTAGGCATTGTCCCAGAATATCCGGAAATCCTTTGCCGCCGGCTTCAGTCTTGCAAAACGGCGCACCGTGTCATCAGAGTAGGAATACCCCTGTGGATTGGAATATTTCGGAACGCACCAGATGCCCTTGATTGTATCATCATTGGACACAAGATTCTCAATCATATCCATATCCGGTCCGGTCGGAGACATCGGAACCGGAATCATCTCAAAACCAAAATACTCTGTAATGCCGAAATGACGGTCATACCCTGGAACCGGACAAAGCCATTTCACTTTATCCAGCTTGCACCACGGAGTATTTCCCATGATCCCGTGCGAATATGCTCTTGAAATGGTATCATACATTACATTCAGAGAGGAATTTCCATAGATAATGATATCATCCGGATTGTTCTCCATCATATCGCCAATCAGCACTTTTGCCTCATGAATGCCGGTAAGCACACCGTAGTTTCTGCAGTCCGTCCCATCCTCACAGGTAAGATCTGCATCCGATGTAAGTGCGTCCATCAGTCCCATAGAAAGATCCAGCTGTTCCTGACAGGGTTTTCCGCGGGCCATGTTCAGGTTCAGTTCCATTCCCTGATACTTCTTGTACTGCTTTCTGAGCAGTTCAATCTCTGACGCCAGCTCTTCTTTGCTCATTTCCTTGTAAGGTTTCATCGATTGTACTCCTTCCGCTACGGTTTTTCTGATCTGCCTTCAGGCAAAAAACAGGTCTGCAGTGATCGACCATGTGACCACTGCAGACCATTATAGCACCCATATGCAAGCTTTGCACCTGCGTCTTGCATAATTGTGGATTTTATATAGAGAAACATTGAAAAAAAGAATTTTTTTGTGACGTCCGATTCATATCATCCCGGATTACACGCCGTCTGCTTCTACTGTTATTATTATATGATATAAGGGAGCATAGAATTCTGCTCATGAAATTCGAATATTAAGACAATTTCTTATATACTTACCTTTTTGGTCACAATTTCATCCGTTTAAAAGCCAGGAAATACAGCATTCCTCTGCTTCACTATAAGAAATACACAGGACGATCACCTTAGCATGAGAAACGCCCCGAGATTCCCCCGCCTTCCATGAGAAGCCCTGTGGGAATACAGAATATCAGGATTGCAGCAGGTACATACACCTGTCACAGAAATATGGGACGACAGCACTCCGGCATCCTCCAAAACGATCTGATTTGCTCTCCAGAGATCCAGCTGATAGTGCCCGTTATGCTTATCCTCCAGAATCTCGTCTTCGTGTCCTGAAAAAGCTTTCGTCATCTGCTCTGCCACATCCTCTCCAACCTCGTAGCAGTCCCGGCAGATTGACGGGCCAATGGCGCAGATCAGATCCTCGGGTCTGGTTCCGAAGCAATCCTGCATCTTCCGGACTGTACCCTGTCCGATTCGTCCTGCAGTGCCTCTCCAGCCAGAATGCGCCAGCCCGATGGCACGATGCACCGGATCCACAAAGGCCACCGGGACGCAGTCTGCCACAAAGATACTCAACACCAGCTGTGGCACATCCGTCACCAGTCCATCCACATCTGACCACTCCAGTGGTTTCGTCAGTCCAATCCCGGCATCCTGCTCCGTTACCAGCCGCACATTTGTCGTATGCGTCTGCGCAGAAAGAACAAATCGATCCACCGGAACTCCGAACTCTCCGGCGACCCTGCGAAAGTTCTCCATGACATTTTCATGCCTGTCTCCACGTGTAAAGCTGAGATTCAGGGATCGCAGATGTTCCATCCCCGGCTCAAAGCCGCTTACGCCACCTTCTCTTGTCGTAATTCCATGCTCTACGATACCGGTCTGGTCCAACGCCGGAAAACGCATCATGGGAATATGATACCCGGAAACAACAGGAAGATTTGTTCCCTCTTTTCTGTTTAAAATAACCTCCGGTCTCTCTTCAATCTGATGCATCGTCCTCTTCTCCTTTATTCGTTTCATTGTCAGATTTTCTGAAGGATCCACGCAATCAGATCACGGTCGGCAACATCATGATCCACCTCATTGAGCACCTCATGCCGGTCTCCCGGGTAAATCCTGCATGTCACGTCCTGTATACCGCACTTCTGGTAAATCTCTGCAACCTTCTTGGGCCCTTCTCCGAAATTTCCAACCGGATCATCTCCGCCACTGAAAATCAGCAGTGGCAGATCCTTCGGAATCTTCTCAATATTTTTCTCATCCTCAGCCTTTTCCAAACCGGTAAAGAGATTGTAATACGCATTCAGCGTAAATCTGAAGTTGTTCCAGGGGTTTGCGCAATAGGCATCAACAATCTCTGTATCACGCGTCAGCCAGTCATTGGCCGTCCTGGCCGGCTCAAACTTCTTGTTGTAGGATCCCAGTGCCATATTGTCAATCATTTTACTTCTGTATTTCCAGCCCCTGAATGTGGCTATGGTCCGGCACATCGCCTTCGCCGCGCGCAGTGTTCCCTTACTCTGGTAGCCGGTTCCCGAAATGACAGCACCCGCAAGCCCCTCTCCATATTCGGTAATGTACTGCCTGGTAAGGAAAGACCCCATACTGTGCCCCAGCATAAAATAGGGTATGCCGGGATATTTCTTTTCAGTCATCTCACGAAGCGTCTGCATATCGCCGATTACACAGCCGTTGCCATTTTTCTCCGCGAAATATCCATAGTCCTCTTCGCTGACCACAGAAGCGCCATGTCCAAGATGTTCATTTCCGACCACGTAGATGCCATTCGTATTCAGAAGTCTGGCAATCCGGTCATAACGGTCCACAAACTCCACCATGCCGTGCACAATCTGCACAACTGCCTTCACTTCGCCATCCGGAATCCATTCCAATGCGTGAATAGATGTCCTGCCATCCTTTGACGGATATCTGAAATCCCTCTTCATTCCCCAAAAACCTCCCACTTTTCTGTCCACATTTAAGTCAATAATGTTTCATACCCCGTATGATGCTTAACATCATTATGGTTAAAAAGCATACATTTATTGACCTTTACAAGTCACAATTATAGCATATTCCATAAATAACGCCTTGCATTTTTCTATTATTTGTACATTATTGTATCATTTATTTCATATTTGTTACAGTTGTCGGGTTGGATGTACAAATAGTGATGTGTGTCATGTTTCT
Source organism: Bilifractor sp. (assembly GCA_051879715.1). Lineage (GTDB taxonomy): Bacteria > Bacillota > Clostridia > Lachnospirales > Lachnospiraceae > Bilifractor. The sequence goes on along the minus strand of JBJEMO010000153.1, from coordinate 22,531 downwards.
CTTTGGGTGTGACCGGACCGTCCAGTCAGAGGATAGTTATATACAGGTAATGTGTTTGAATCACCGCACTATCTCGATAGTATCATCGTAAAAAGAAACGGGGTACATGAAAAATGTAAATCTTTCATGTACCCCGTTTCTTACAAATTTATTCGCACCTCTGATACAGAATCAGTCCGAAAGTAATCTCCTCACGGTAACGATGTTATCATAATCTGCATTGGTGTAGGTAATTCCCTGTGCTTCATTCGCGGCATTGATGATCTGGCCATTGCCGGCATAAATTCCAACATGGCCATCATAACAGATGACATCACCTACCTGTACATCGGAGTAGGACACCTCTGTGCCATCATTCTCAATATCCCAGGAAGTACGCGCTGTATTGATTCCAAAATGACTGTACACCTGCTGTACAAAACCGGAGCAGTCTATGCCATTCGTCAGGCTGTTGCCTCCGTATACATAAGGGTTACCCAAAAACTGCTGTGCATATGCAAGCAATGCTGATCCAGATGCTGTAGATGTGCTTCCCGTCGCCTGATAAGCCTGCTGTGCCGCCTGCCGTGCCGTAGAAACATCGGTACCGGTGCTGGCTGCCAGCTGCTGTGCTGCCTGCTCAATTGCCGCAGATGCCGCTGCGTCAGTTGTTGTGCTTCCAGTGGAGGCAGAGGAACCATTATCTGAAGCCGTATAGGCAGAAGCGTTATCAGAAGCAGCTGCACTGGACGCAGCGGAAGCACTGGAACCGGAGGCTGCTGAAGAAGCAGTGCCTGTATCAGAGCTTTGCCCTGCCTCTGCATCCGTTGTCGTATCACTTCCGGAACTCTGGATGGCAACCACCTGACTGATATACTGATTCTGCTGATCAATCAGGGCCTGATACTGTTCCGCCTTCTGATATGCATCTGCAATTCTTGCATCCGCATCACTGTACTGGTCCTTCATCTGCGCAATCAGCGTCTCCAGACGGGCCTTATCGCTTGTAAGTGTATCCTTATTCTTCTGCAGCTGCGCTTCCTGATCGTTCTGCTGCTGCTGGAGATTCGTCACCTTTGTGACAGAATCCGCATAGGACTGAAGCTGATCGCGATCATATTTGTAAAGTGTGCTGGTATAATCCTTGGAATTCAGCCATGCATTCAGATCGCCATCCTCAAGGAAAACCTTGATCCAGCCTGCATCCCCGCCCTTCTCATAGATGTACTGAATCCGCTTTTTCATTGCTTCATGCTGGGTGTCACGATCTGCAGTGGCAGACGCAAGATCCGTCTTGGTCTGTTCAATATCGGAAGCAAGCGAATCAAGCTTGCTGTTCACGGAATTAATCTCCGCAACTGTTGTGACAAGCTGTGCCTCCAGATCATCAATCTGACCAAGAAGCTCCTGCTTCTGTGTCTCAAGTTCATCAATGGAACTGTTCAACGAACTCTCTGATGTAGCCGTTGTTGTCTCGTCTGCGCTTACCGGGACAACCGGTGATGCTGCCAAAGCTATAATCAATCCGATAACTGCTAATTTCTTTCTTTTCATATGACAATCTCCAAAGCGAATCGTTATGTTGCAATATTATAATGAGAAACCGGAAGTACCCGGCCTGTTGGTTTGTATCACAGACACAGTAATAAAAACGAAACAATTCATTAATCTTTTTCATAATAACATAACTATCCGGGCGTTACAAGGGCGGAGGATCCAAATTCGTTATGAAAATTAAACTTTTTTAATAATTTCAACGCACAAAAGACATGTTTTATTTAAATATTATCTGATCCAATGACGCTGCTTTTGTAATGGGAATCAAAAGCAGCAGGGCAACCCGCACATATTATCAAATATCTTCAGGTAGGATTGGCGAGAAGAATCACCATTTCTGCAGTCTCGACGATTCTGGTTCCTGAATCCATGGCGCATTTCTGCAGATAACGATGCGCCTCTGGCTCTGTCATGTGATTTCGGTCCATCAGAATTTCCTTGGCCAGGTCAATCTTTTTCTGATCTTCCTCATTTCTCGGTGCCGGCTTTTCCTTTTTCCTTCTTAGCGGAACCTCTCCCAGCATTGGCATCAGAGTCTGCAGCAATTCCTGCACCTTCAGCGGTGTCGGAAGAAAAACCGTGTTCGCGGGAACCGATTCATCATCCACGTTCCTCGGGGATGTCACCAGAAGCACCTGAAAATTATCCGAAAGCCCCTCTGCCAGGTCCAGGTATATACCATCCGCCAGGTGATATCCGCAGATCACCACTCCACCATATAGTGTGCTTGCAAGCGATATTGCACGATCGACCGTTGTACATACACCATTCACATTCAGGCCGTGACGAATCAGAATTGCACGTATTCTTTTGGCGTCTTCCAGTTTGGAATATGCAACAATAATACTACGCAATAGCTTTTCCTCAATGCATGATAATCTGTCACTGTCAAAATGTCACACGATCAGAACTTTCCAAGATAGGTCTGAATCTCCCAGTTCGTCACAACAGAGCGGAAAGCTCTCCACTCTCCCAGCTTTTCCTCTTTATAAAGGTCATAAATAAGATCACCGATCACGCTGCGCACCATAGGATCCTGGTCCGCATAATCCATTGCCTCTCCAAGTGTCTCCGGGAGCGTATCAAGATGCATGTGCTTCAGGTCCCTTCTCGATTTCCCCGCAAGGCTGCTGTCTGCCTTCCTGGGGCACTGCATTTTGCGCCGGATACCATCAAGCCCGGCCGCCAGAACAACGGAAAAGGCCAGATAGGGATTGCACACACCATCCGGACTTCTATATTCAATCCGAGCCTGATTTGCCTTTCTGTGCGGTACACTGATCACGGCAGAACGGTTTGCCAGGCTGTCAGACCATGCAACCTGTGTCGGCGCGTCAAACCCCGGAATCAGCCTCTTATAGGAATTCACGATCGGATTGGTGAACAGCGTAATGGATTTGCTGTGCGCAAGCAGGCCCGCGACAAACTGCTGGCCGATTTCAGAGAGAGAACCGTCTCCCTCTTCTCCCGCAAAGAGATTTCTGCCCAGCTGATCCCTACAGAAAATATTGATGTGCATGCCGGAACCATTGATACCCTCTGTCGGCTTCGGCAGAAATGTTGCATAGAGACCATGCTTCTTGGCAATAGTCTTTACTGCCATACGGAATGTCACGACATCGTCCGCAACCTTATCGGCACGATTTTCCGCAAAATCGATCTCATGCTGCGCAGGAGAGATCTCATGATGCGACCCAATCACCTCAAAATCCATATCCTCCAGGGTAAGAATAATATCTCTGCGGACATTTTCTGCAAGATCCAGCGGCGCAACATCATAGAAGCCGGCAATCTCATGGGTCGTGGTCGTCGGATGACCCTCATCATCCGTGTGAAACAGGAAAAATTCCAGTTCCGGTCTGATCTCAAAGTTCAGACCCATCTCCTTTGCTTCCTGCAGCACCCGCTTGAGCACCTGTCGGCAGTCCCCGGCAAAGGGTTTACCGTCTTCGGTGTAAATATCGCAGTACATGCGCGCAACCTTACCGGTCTGCGGCCGCCACGGATAGATTTCAAACGTATCAAGATCCGGGTACAGGTACAGTTCCTCTACACCATCCTGAAGCCCTCCGATTGCAGATGCCTCAAATGTACACTCGTTATTCAACGCCTCGTCGAGATGGCTGGCCGTAATTGCCAGATTCTTCGGCATACCGAAAATATCCGAAAACTGAAGACGGATGAATTCCACATCCTCCTCCTCCACGATTCTGAAAATATCCTGCTTTGTATATTTCCCCATATGCTTAACCTTTCCCGGAACGAATCTGAAACGCACAAGTCCCGCAATTTACATGTATGAAATCATAACTGCCCCAACGGACCATGGAAATACTTATTTTATATCATATCCCGCACCCAAAATAAAGTACGGCCCTGATTCAGCCCTGAAACGCAGACTGATTTTATCTCATAAAGCATCTCACAGAACTGTTCTCTAATACAAGGCATTTGTCTGGAATCTCATAAAACCGAAGCAGCTTCCCGGACAATTCATTTTTTAAAAAAATCCACCTTGAAGATACCTCTTATCTCTGATAAAATAGACATGTTTTGGAGATGTACTCAAGTGGCCGAAGAGGTCGCACTCGAAATGCGATAGGTCGGGTAACCGGCGCAAGGGTTCAACTCCCTTCATCTCCGCTAAAGAATGCGGTATGGATCAATATTGGTTCATATCGCATTCTTTTTTACAAGCGGAACCGGCAATTTTCAGATCGCCTTTTTCTGCCGCCCTGGTCCCGTCGTTACAGAACAACCAATAGCCCTTCACTCAGGTTCTGTCTGAGAGCGCTCCATCTGCTTTCATACAAAAGGGGGAGAGCCCCGAACGGTTTGCACCGCCCGGAGCTCTCTCCCTTTCTTCCGCATAATGTTATGCGATTACATCTGTTTTCTGAGCAATATCACTCCAAATGGCTTAGTATATTGCAGCCCACTCATCAATGTTGCTCGGATCAAACTTGAACGGCTGTCCAAGAATAACCTCAGAAGCACCATCAGAGTTTGCAGTAACCTTATACGGATTACCATCATTCAGATCTCCGGCAGAGAATGTATCTCCAACCTTACCTGTCATTGTTCCGTTAACCAGAGCTACAGAAGCATATGCGCCAAGAGCACCAAGGTCAATCGGGTTCCAGAGGAACATGTACGGGCAGGAGTGAGAATCATCATCACCGATGTACTCCTTCATCTCAGACGGAAGTCCAAGTCCGGTAAGCTTTACAGAAGACTTCTGATCCTGCAGAACCTTTGCTGCTGCAGCGATACCAACAGTTGTCGGAGAGCAGATAACCTTCAGGTTCGGATACTTTGTAAGAAGTGCCTGTGTCTGGTCAGTGGACTTCTGTGCCTCATCATCGCCATATGCGATTTCATCAAGCTTCAGGTCTGCATACTTGTCATCAGACTCTGCAATCTGCTTCATTGCATCGATCCATGCATTCTGGTTGGTTGCCTGAGAAGTAGCAGAAAGAATTGCATACTCACCGGAACCACCGGAAATATCATATACTGCATCCATCAGTGCCTGGCCGATTTCCTGAACACCTGCCTGGTTGCAGAATACAGAACGGTAATCAGCGTCTACATCAGAATCCAGTGTGCAGACCTTGATGCCTGCATCAGATGCCTGCTTCAGAGCTGCATCCAGTGCGCTTGCATCGTTCGCTGCAACAGCGATGGAGCTTACGCCCTGAGAAATCAGAGACTGGATAACCGTGATCTGCGCATCTGCAGTTGCTGAATCCGGATAGGAAACGATAATCTGATCATCCTTGCATCCCAGTGCCTTCAGTGCATCCTGGAATCCGGAAGCCTCCTTCTCGTTGAACGGGTTTCCTGCTGACTTCGGAACCAGTGCATAGGTACCGCTTACATCACCAACACTTGCTGTGCTGCCGGATGTGGAAGCTACTGCTTCGGATGTGCCGGAGGTTGCGGATGTGCTTGTGGAAGCAGCTGCAGTGGAACTGCTGGATGCAGCAGTGCTGGTGGATGCTGAAGTGCTTGAGGAGCTTCCTGTGGATGCAGACTGACTGGTGGACGTTGTGGAGCTTCCGCATCCTGCAAACAGTCCGGCAGCCATTGTTGCGGTAAGTAATACGCTAACTACCTTTCTTTTCATTGTAAATCCCTCCTAGATATATTTTTGTTCATATTGAACAACTTTTTCAGAAATCTGACTTGATTTCCGATCACATGCATAGTGTAGCATCGCCGTTTATGTTAAGTAATGGTAAAATTCTTGGATTAAAGGTATTATTTTTTGAAAACGAATACCCGCCGGCTATTTATTTTGCCACCGCTGCTGTCTTCTTTCTGTTCTTGATTGACTGATTGATACCCGGAATCAGTGCAGACACGATCAGAAGAATACCGATAATAACGAGGATCGTCTGTCCGCTCATGTTAAGCTGTCCGAGGGCGATACGCAGGCAGACAATGGTGAATCCGGCAATGGTTGCGCCGACAAGGTTACCCTTGCCACCTGTGGTAGCGATGCCGCCGAATACACACATAGCGATGACATCCATCTCAAAGCCCTGTCCGGTTGTCGTATTGGCACCGAAGGAGGTTGCCAGAAGGAAGAGTGCGCAGATTCCTGCCATTGTTCCGACCAGCGTGAAGCAGATCTGACGGATCTTCTGTACAGGGATGCCTGCATACAGCGCCGCTGTATGATTCGATCCAACCGCATACATCTTCCGGCCGAAGGTTGTTCTGGACAGAATAAAGATGTAGATGATCGCCGTAGCGACAATAAGGAAGAAGGCAATCGGGAAAGGTCCGATCATTCCTCCGATTTTTGCAAATCCCATGGTGTCGGATAGAGAAACAGATCCGCCGCTTCCCATGGATACTTCAGCGATACCACGGAAGATAATCTGGGTACCCAGTGTAATGATCATGGTCGGCAGCTCCTGGAAATGCGTTGCAATCAGACCATTGAGGGTTCCACAGAGGAATCCAACGCCAATGCAGATAATAATCTGTACAATCAGCGGTGCGCCGGCGCGGTTTGCAAAACAGGTCATGGTACCGGCCAGGCAGACAATGGCACCGACAGAGATATCAATCTCGGCAATGACAAGAATGAATCCCATTGCATACATCATGAACAATTCCGACAGATATTTCGGCATCTCACGCAGCACATTCGTAAATGTGAAGCTCTTGGAGACAATCGAGCCGAAAATCAAAACAGCGATAAAAATAACAACCAGACCACCCTCCCAGCTGAGGATTTTTTTCTTGATACTGGTCTTCGGGGTGGCGTCAATGGTTCTTCCTGATTTTCCTGCCATGATTACATCTCCCTTCTTTCCAGTGCAGCTCTATCCATAGAACGCTGTGTCAGTACATTGATCAGAACAACTGCCAGTACAACGACGCCCTTGATCAGGTTCTGCCAGATGGAATCCAGTCCAACCAGCGGAAGCGCCTTCGCAAGGACTGCATAGAACAGAGCGCCAAGGAAGGTACCAACAACGGAACCACGGCCACCGTTCATAGATGTTCCGCCGATAACGCAGGCCGCGATAACATCCATTTCCTTGCCGTACTGCATATTCGGCTGCGCAGAAGCGTAAATGGAAACGGAAAGCGCACCAGAAAGGCCTGCCAGCAGACCCATGATGGTATATACCTCAATCAGGACCTTATCTACATTGATACCGGAAACACGTGCCGCATCCGCATTGGACCCAACCGCATAGATCCGGCGTCCGAAGGTCGTCCACTTCATAATGATGAAGAAGACCACATATGCGACAATCAGAATGATATACGGTCCGACAGACCCGTCCTTTCCAAACTCTGCAAAATTTGCAACATCTGCACCGGAAGCCCACTGGTTATTGGATACCACATAGGCAAGACCACGCCAGATATACATAAAGCCCATGGTGCAGATGATCGGCGCCAGGTGTCCCTTGGAGATAATCAGTCCATTCAGGAAACCGCAGGCCACACCAATGGCCATTGCCAGAAGAAACAGTACAAACGTATTCGTAAATCCGGCTCTCTTCTGCAGCATGCCGATGATCATGCCGGTAAATGCAAGCGTAGATGTGATGGAAATATCAATACCTGCTGTCAGCATGACACAGAGCATACCAAGCGCCATCAGCATCGTCAGAGCATTGTTCCGGAAAATCTGCGAAATATTCGTCGGTGTCAGAAATGTTCCCTTACTGAGAATCTCTACAACAATCAGCATGACAATGAGGATCAGCAGAAGACTGGCTTCACGGGAACTGGTAATTGTCTTCCATAATGATTTTTTCTTATTCATTACTGAACTGCCTCCTTCCCGGTAGTCTTGCTCTTTTCCATAGAGAGCTCCAGAAGTCTTTCCTGTGTAGCCTCATTAATATCAAGGCATCCGGTGACACGCCCCTTACACATGGTATAAATCCGGTCACTCATGCCCAGGATCTCTGCCATTTCAGAAGAAATCAGGAGAATGCCGTATCCCTTCTTGGCCAGATCTCCCATGATGGAATAGATCTCTGCCTTTGCGCCGACATCGACACCCTTTGTAGGCTCATCCATGATCAGGACCTTCATGTTGTCCTGTGCAAGCGCCTTGGCAACAACGACCTTCTGCTGGTTTCCACCGGACAGGCTGCTGCCCGGATCAAAGATCGTTACCGCCTTTGTATCGATCTCCTCCAGATACTTCTTCGCAAGCTCCCGCTCCTTCGGCTCGTTTTTCACCTTGAACGGGCCCTTCGCAAGCTCATCCTGAATCGGAAGAATGACATTATCACCAAGCCCCCAGCTCAGGATCAGTCCCTGCTTCTGACGGTCCTCCGGAAGCAGTACAATACCTGCCTTCATAGCATCTGCAGGATTCTTGATATGTACTTCCTTACCGTTTACAAAAACCTTTCCTGCGTCAGGCTTTGTGATACCACAGACAGCTTCCATAGTCTCTGTACGGCCTGCGCCGACCAGACCCGTCAGCCCGACGATTTCGCCCGCATGGATATTCAGCGAAACATCCTTGAAATATCCCGTACGGCTCATGCCCTCAATACGGAACACCTCGTCGCCGATCTTGACCTGCGGCTTCGGGTACATATCCGAAATCTCACGACCAACCATTGCCTTGATCAGTTCCGCCTCTGTAATCTTATCCACATCATAGGTCCCGATATACTGGGAATCACGGAACACGGTGACACGTGATGCCAGCCGGTACATATCCTCCATACGGTGTGAAATGAAGATAATGGAAACACCTTCATCCCGGAGCTGGTCCACGATCTTATACAGCTTTTCCGACTCATTGGCTGTCAGGGCTGCTGTCGGCTCATCCAGAATAATGATCTTGGCATTTGTGGAAAGCGCCTTTGCAATCTCAACCATCTGCTGCTGGGCAACTGAAAGCGTACCCATCTCATCGCCAGGTTTGAAATCCGCATCCAGACGATCCAGAAGCTTCTTCGCCTCCTGTGTCATCTGTCTCCACTGAATGATCCCGTTTTTGACAAATTCATGGCCGATGAAGATGTTCTCCGTTACGCTCAGGGTCGGATATGTGGTTGGATGCTGATATACAGCTGCGATACCTGCCGCCAGTGCATCCTTTGGACCCTTGAAATGCACCTCCTTGCCATTCAGGTACATATGTCCTTCCTCAGCCGCATGAACGCCGGTAATAACCTTGATGAACGTTGACTTACCAGCTCCGTTCTCTCCCATCAGAGCATGCACTTCTCCGCGGCGCAGCTGAAACTGTACGTTGTTCAGCGCTTTGACGCCGGGGAAAATCTTGGTAATACCCTTAAGTTCCAGAATCAAATCTTCTGACACGCTCTTGTCCTCCTTTCCATTTGAAAAAAGTATAGCATTTCCTGATCTTGTGCTTTAAGAGGAAATTTTTAAGGAATCGGGTAATATATTTTTGAATGCAAATCAATTCGGTTTCATGATATGATAGAACATATGGATGAAACGAATCGTTTCGCTTTTCCTGCGTGGTTCTGACGATATCTGCACGTCCTTTCAATCTTTACGGTTTTATCAGTTGCTTTTATATGGTATTGGAGCAAAAAGTAAATGTATAAGAAATTGTCTTGGAATTTCAAGATAATTTCATGAGCATATATCTTCTGACCTTGACATCATGTGCCTTAATATATGTACTTTTATATATGTTTCGAAAAAGCTGCTTAATATGCATTTGAAAAATTAGGGGGTAATATTATCAAACTGCTGATTGTCGATGACGAAAATCTGACCCGCACCGGTCTGACCTCATCCATTGACTGGCTGCATCTTGGTATAGATGAGGTCTATGTCGCTGAGGACGGTTTGGACGGCCTGCACCAGGCTTCTCTGCACAAACCGGAGATCATCCTGAGCGATGTGCGTATGCCCAGAATGTCCGGTATTGAGATGATGAACCGCATTCACACGCTCAAGCCTGACACGATCTTTATCTTTATGAGCGGCTATTCTGACAAGGAATATCTGAAAGCCGCAATCCGCCTGCAAGCCGTGAACTATGTGGAAAAGCCTCTGGATATCCAGGAGGTTGAAGACACGGTACGCTCTGCCATAGCACGCTGGCACGCCGTTGAACAGGCCCGGAATGCTGAAAGCATCACCGAATCCATCTCCGCGGCGCATCTTGCGCTATGCCTGACTATGCCCTATTCCTCGTCCAGAGAATCCGTTGATGATCTGAGCCGCAGATACTGTAAGCGCTATGGCTCAGTGGACCTTTTCCACGCAGCCTTTACCATTCTGCTGCAGACCGATGAGAAAGAGGAGCTTTCACCGGATTTTCTTCCGGATCTGCAGAATGTACTGCACGATTTTGCGCGTCAGCTTCATCTGCATGTCATCGCCGCCGAGAAAAAGCCAAACCTCTTTGTCTTCCATCTGTTCAGAAAGACCTCTTTCTCAGAAAATACAGTAAAAACAGTCATCGCATTTCTTTCCGGGCACATTAGTGTAAAAAACTGGTACATTGCTGCGGGGCAGATTGTAACAGGAATCCAGAAGCTCTACGATTCCTACAGCTCCGCCGCCGTCCGTCTGCAGACCAGTTTCTTCTATAATAAAGGGACCGCTCTTCTGAAAGATCCGGCAAAGCCTGTATCTGTCCGGGAGGATCCTGAAAAGATTTATGATGCGCTTCTTGCAGCATTGAAAAATCCGGAGCGTGATACGCTGGAGCAGCTGCAGGAAAGACTGTATCTTTCCATCTATGAGAATCCGGTTCTGATCCGGGGAAACATTCAGAATATGTATTATCACCTTCTGGATGCAGTTTTTGCACAGCGGCGGAGCCGGCAGCTTCCGGGATCCGGAATCTCTTCCGGTTTTGAAAACATACTGGATACACTGAACCATTGTTTTTCCTATCCGGAGCTTCACGCCATGCTGAAGTCTGCGCTTGCAAAGTATCTGGACGATCTGGAACATTATGTACCGGTCAATTCCTCTGTCTACCTGATCAAGACGTATATAGGCCAGCATTACAACAATCCCATGCTATCGACGAAGGAGATCAGCGAATACGCCTCCCTTTCCGCATCCTACGCCTGCACCGTGTTCAAAAACGAGACCGGCCAGACATTGAACCAGTATCTCACGGAGTACCGGCTTGAACGGGCAAAGGAACTGCTGGAGGATCCGCGGAATAATATCTCTGATATCGCCGCCCGTGTAGGATACAATGACAGCAATTACTTTGGTAAGGCGTTCAAGAAATATACCGGACAGTCTCCCTCCGATTATCGTGAAAGCAGGAATTCGTCTTGAATAAAAAAACACACAAACCCAGCTGGTTCTCCAGATCATATGGCAGTCTGAAAATACAATATAAGCTTTTCCTGATGATCGCCATCACAGCTGCCATCCCCATGCTTCTGGCAGGGATTTTCTTTTCCACAAAGCTGTATCGGCTGATCACCTCTGACACTCTCCGGCAGGAACAGATCAGGACAGCAGAGGCCGCGCCCCTGCTGCAGCAGCAGATCAGCAAGGTTCTTAACGAATACACACAGATCCGCACGTCCACCTTCTGCGACAGCATCTTTTCAAAAACCATTGATACCACTGTCCCGGATGTGCTCACTTCAGAATCTGCCCGCCTATTCTCCCAGAATATCAGCCGGTACATCTCGCCCAATGGCATTTCTGCTGTCCGGATCTATGTGGACCTGCCTTCCGACAGCGCAGCCTTCACAGAGAATAATAAGGTCTTTGTCCCACTGCGTTCTGTTTCAGCCGCATACTGGTATGGCATCTTCTACAGCACACACCCTTCCGAACTGTTCTGTCCACCCCTATATCTGAGCGTCTCAGAAAAGAAAAATCTGGGGGACTGTGCTTATATACACCCTGCATCCATTCTGGATTCTTCCGGAACTGTCACCAGATGCTACATTGCCTGCTATTTTGCATCCTCCTCTCTCCGCAATATCCTGACCGGTTATACCTCTCTGGAGGGAAGTGTATCTTATATCACCAATGTGCGGGACGCAATGGTTACCACCACCAATTCCAGGTTGTCCGGCATTTATTACATGAATTATAACAGCATCCAGAACAACCTGATGAGTTCAAACGGTTTCCTGGCAAAAAAAGTCCTCGGCGAAACCGTTTATGTTTCCTACTACTATCTTCCCGATGCGGACTGGTTTCTGGTCAATATTACCCCATCTGCCCCATTGCGGAAAAGCACAATGGTTTACTGGCTGCGTCTGGTACTGATCTGGTCCGCCACAGCTGCGCTTGCCATCTGCATCTCCGTTTTCCTGGCCCGCTCCTTCACAAACCGTATCCGTGCAGTAAGTAATCAGATGAGTCAGGTCAAAAACGGTCCGCCGGTGCCCATGGACTCACCGGCTGAAAATGATGAGATCGGAGACCTGATTGATTCCTACAACTATATGGCCAGGCAGATTAACAACCTTATGGAGCAGCAGAAGAAGCAGTCTGAGGAGCTGCGCATCGCTGAATTCCGTTCTCTGCAGGCGCAGATCAACCCGCATTTTCTATACAATACAATGGAAATGATCAACTGGATGGCACAGCAGGGCCGGACAAAGGAAATCAAGCAGGCCGTACGGGACCTGTCCAGATTCTACCGGCTGACGCTCAGCCGCAAGGATTCTGTCGGCACACTGGAGGATGAAATCGAACATGCTTCCATTTACGTGCGTCTTCAGAATATGCGTTTCGACAACGGAATTGACTTTGTCGTAGATGTGCCGGATGAAATGATGGAGTACCATATACCACGGCTGACACTGCAGCCCATCATTGAGAATTGTATATTGCATGGCATCCTGGAAAAGGAAAGCCGAAAGGGTACGATTGTCCTTACCGGATGGATTGAGGATGGCACCATGATCCTGCTGATCTCCGATGATGGTGTCGGTATGTCGCCGGAAAAAGTGAACGACATTCTCACCGGAAAAATCGAAACTACCGGGAAGGGCAATCATATAGCTATCTACAACACCCACCGCAGACTTCAGATCCTCTACGGTGAGAACTATGGGCTGCACTATACCAGTTCCCCGATGCACGGTACGGAGGTGGAGCTGCGCATTCCTGCATACACAGATCCTGCGCAGCTGCCACCCAAGGACAGTACCACCTGAACCTTACCGGCTGATTTCATTGCAGATGCAGCTTGCATGAAGAAGCAGCCATAACAAGAACGCTACGAACGATGTGAATCAATACAGTACCTGCCGGATGCAGTTGCCTCTACAACTGTCTCAAAGAACACCTCCGGCCCCATACCGGAAGTCGTCCGGATCTGCCGCTTCCGAAGCTTCAGGTCCGGGTGTTCCCCGGCACCCTGACGCCTGGCCTCATCCCTGGCCAGATGCTCCGCCAGCTGTTCGGCGTACCTTTCTGCATCCTCATAATTTTCAAATTTATGTTTACCCTTCTGGTCTGTCACCGAGAAGCCATCCGGTACGGCACCAAGATAATCCGCCTTCACATGGACACTGGCTCTGCCGGATACCTTGCCTGCAATCGCACCCAGTGCGTTGGCAACACCAGCATAGGGATGAAGGACCGCTCTGGTTCCAAGCATTTTTGCAACCATCGGAAGAAAAATATGGGTCGGCGCCCCGGCGCCAATCAGCGGAAGTTTCGTTGTTATGCCAAAATGCACCCAGCTCCAGTCTTTATCCTGCCTGCTGGTCCCATCCTGATTTCCGTTATTATCCTGTCTCTTGCTCCCGGCCGGTTGTACCTCCCCGCCACAGCGCAGTTCCCGCTCCTTCTCCCTGCTCCATGCTTCGTCAAAGGACCAGTCTATCAGCTTTTTAACTCCGTCCTGCTCCAGAGACTGCCTGTGGCCCGGATACTGCCGCGCCAGCAGGATCTCGGCAATTCTCCGGTACATCTTTTTCTCCACACAGCGATATACCTCATCCGCAACAGCCTCTGCCTGCCGCGCATCACAGGCGCATTCCTCCTCTGCATGATTTATCTCAGCTTTTTCATCCGCGACGTGGGGTCTGCTGCAGCAATGATAATTTTCCGGATCTGTATTCCGGATTACAAATTGAACAGCCGCACGGACAGCATCCGCAGAATCTCTTCCATACAGGTCAATATCCCCCTTAAGGACCATCATATCTGTCGGGGTCAGCCCGCTTCGAATGATAACACCCTCTGCTTCAAGCCGGTCCGTACACGTATGATAGACACTCGTTCCGGTTTGTTCCGCAAATTCCTCAAGAATCAGCGGTCCATTCTTTAAGGCCTTACAGATCCGGAGCTCCTGCTCTGTATAACATCGACAGAGCTCCGGATCCTCCAGAATATTCCGCTGCAGTACCATGAATTCGTGAAGCATACGGGTATGCTTTCTGCCGGAATGGGCCAAAAGGCGCAGTTTATGTATGATATTCTGTGCCTGTGCCGGATACATGCTTACCAGTGCAGAGATCGGTATCACCCGCTCCTTCCCCAAAAGAATGCGGTTCCTGTCGAACAGCACCTCACTATCGCCACCCAGCAGCGTCGTATCGACATACAAGCCCTGTACGGTTGTCCGCCAGCCTCCGATGGATATCCCCTGATCTGCCATAACAGGCTGTCCATCACGGACCAGGGCAATATCTGTCGTGGTTCCTCCCATATCCACCAGAATACCATCCGGCTCTCCTGAGATAATACTTCCTCCGACTGCGCTTGCCGCTGGTCCGGACAGCAGCGTCTCTACCGGTCTCCTGCGCGCCACAGATTCTGCCATCTGATTTCCATTTCCTGCGATGATTACAATCGGAAGCGATAACCCCCGTGCCAGAAGTGCGCTGCGGACAGATTCCAGAAATTCTGAGATGATTGGTATCAGGCGTGCATTGAGAAGCGTGCCGGCACCTCTGCGCAATACGTCCACATCCTGAAACATATTCCAGGCTGTCGTCACCTGAAAGCCCCGCTCCCGAAGGATCCGCTCCGCCTCTCTTTCAAATCGTCCGCCATTCGCATCCGGATAGATCTGCGTGACACCGACGGCCCTGCATCCCCGAAACCAATCCTGCGCACTTAGCCGCAGCTTTTCCCAGTCCGGCTCCTCCGGATCGCTGAACACATGCTCAGGCTTCCCGTCCATGAAGACCAGCTGATCAAGGTCGGAGAGCCCGTAGGATCCGTAGACTTCCTTCAGATTGCGCATAGACTCCGGCTGCATCCCGATCATCAGGCATTTTGCACGCCCTCCCTTGTTCTCCAGACATGCATTGGTAGCCAGAGTCGTGGAAAGTGCCAGCAGCTGAGCCTGATGGATGAATCTCTGGTCCATACTGTCCAGCGCCCGGAGGATACAGGTTTCCAGATGCTCCTTTGTCGTAGGTGTCTTCCCGGCGTCGAGCACCTTCCCATTGTCCATATCATACACCACAATATCCGTATAGGTTCCGCCTGTATCAATGCCAATTCCTGTCATTTCCGCTCCTCATCTCAGTCTTCATCCACCGCCCGGTCAAATTCCAGCTTATCCACAAAGACATCCTGAAAATCCCGCTCCGCTGCCAGCTCGATAAACTCTGTCTCCCGGGACAGTCTGCAGGCATAGCGGAACTCCTCTCTGCTTACCGCCGCAAGCTTCGCCCCCTCACCGGCCGCATTCCCCACAGCCACAATCCTGTCATGTAATTCATAGGGAATCATGCCGATTTCACATGCGCTTTGGGAATCCATATAGTTTCCAAAGGCTCCTGCCAGGAAGACCTGACGTATATCCGTAATCTTCCTGTGCAGCTTGTCCGTCAGAATCTGTATACCTGCCGCAATGGCACCCTTTGCAAGCTGTACCTCCCGCACATCCTTCTGCGTGAGATAGATATCCTCTCCGGTTGCTGACGCATCACCCTTGACCAGCAGAAAAGCCGGCTGATCATGTACAGAAATTACGCGGTTTTTTATTTTTTTCGCTAGGGGGTCCTCCAGGTCCTCCGGATCACGGAAGGCGCCATAAGAATTAACAAATCCATGCCGGATCAGAAAAGCCAGAATGTCAATCAGACCGGAACCGCAGATGCCAGCTGCCCTGGTATCTCCGACGATTTCCAACGCTATATCGTTCTTCTCTTCTCTCAGGTGACTGATAGCTCCATCTGCCCCGCGCATGCCGCATTCAATCTTCGCTCCCTCGAAGGCAGGTCCGGCTGCAGTGGACGTCGTAAGCATACGATTACGATCCCCCAGGACCATCTCGCCATTTGTACCGATATCCACCATCAGGGTCAGCTGGTCCAGTCTGTCAAATGCCGCAGCAACCATACATCCAACGGTATCCGCTCCCACAAAGCCGGCAATATTCGGCAGCAGCAGAACCACACCGGTATGTATATTCTCTTTCAGAGCTCTTCTCATCCTGCGCGAGGTGATCCAGAGTTCCTTCGTGTTGCGCTGGGTCAGTCCCGCTTCTACGATGCGCTCATCTGGTTCCACGCTATTTTTGTCCTCTGACAGCTCATTCTCCAGCTCAAATGGAGGAAGAAGATACGTATCCCTCCTGCCCTGCATTAAGGAAGCAGCCCCAGTCCCGGTTTTCACATTCCCATTCCCGTGCTCCTGCATCGTATTTACCAGGGCATCAGCTGCAGTCACGGATTCCTGCAGGTTTTTCGCGGCACCAGCTGCAGCCACGGGTGCCTGTATATGTGCCACAGATGGGCCAAAGCACAGACCGGTTTCCTCCGCTGTCAGGACCATACCCTTCCGGACTGCCGGTACATATGGTGCGTGTACCAGTGTATCAGGTGAAATTCCAAGGAACAGATGATGCATACACGTATTCCCCACAACCGATACCTGGAGAATATCCTTCGTCTGCACCCCCGCCTTTGCAGCCGCCTCACCAATCAGAGCATTCAGTGCATTCACAATTACGCTTCGCAGTGCATAGCTTCCTTCTTCCCCGTGCTCCAGCACATAATTCGCCCTTGAAATGACATCTGCCCCAAAGGCGTGCTGGGGATTCATGCGGCTTGCAACAGCAAGGGTTTTCCCGGTCCGGCCATCCAGAAGATAACCGACTACCGTTGTCGTGCCGATATCGAATGCCATCAGATAGAACGGTGTCGTATCCATGTGGCGGTCCGGGCAGGTCTCCGGTTGAATGCCTGGGTCGACCGCCACCTTCCTGCTCAGTCCTTCTGCGAGAATCTTCTCCACCTTTTCCTGATACAGGGTGTCCACAATCATGTCGCTGTCTACCTTTGTCTGACATGCAAGAACCACTCCCGTTTTTCTGCCTCTGCACACATCCACCCTGCATTTTCCACACTTACCGTTTCCGCCGCAGGGTGCATCCGGCTCCAGACCTGCCATCCGTTCAGCCTCCAGAATGGTTGTGCCCTCTTCAACCTCTGTTTCCTTATTCTGCGGCCTGAAGCAAACTCTGTACTTCTTCACTCTGTATCCACCTCACACTGATAAAAACAGAGCCGGCGCACAATAGCAATCATCATGCGACGGCCCTTTTCTTAAATCATTTTTATTTGCTTTGCATGCATCATCTCATCTGCGTGCATCCTCTCAGATAGCATTGAAATGCCCGTTA
This sequence comes from Bilifractor sp., assembly GCA_051879715.1. Taxonomy (GTDB): domain Bacteria; phylum Bacillota; class Clostridia; order Lachnospirales; family Lachnospiraceae; genus Bilifractor. The sequence continues at coordinate 4,929 of JBJEMO010000153.1, read as the reverse complement.
TGCAGCGCCAACCAGCTTCTTGGCAAGCTCAGCGGCAGAAGCGGCATCCTCTGAATACCCATCTGCACCGATCTCATCTGCAAACTCCTGTGTGATCGGAGCACCGCCAACCATGATCTTGATGTTGCTGCGGAACGGAGCGCCATTCAGTGCTGCAACCGTATCTCTCAGAGATGGCATTGTAGTAGTCAGCAGTGCGGAAAGTGCAACGATCTTTGTATCCGGATTCTCATTGACTGCCTCGATAATCTTGTCGATCTGTACATCAACACCAAGGTCAATCACCGTGAATCCCGCAGACTCAATCATCATGGCAACCAGATTCTTGCCAATATCATGAAGATCGCCAGCAACCGTTGCGATGATAACTTTTCCAAGCTTGCCCGCTGCACCTGTAGCAAGATATGGTTTCAGAACCTCAACACCGGCCTTCATAGCTTTTGCGGCAACCAGCATCTCCGGAACGAAAATCTCATTGTTCTTGAATTTCTCACCAACGATGCCCATAGTGTCAATCATACCCTTCTGCAGGATATCATTTGCATCAATACCATCATCCAGAGCAGCCTGTACCGCAGCCGGAACCTTTTTGGAACGTCCATGCTCTACCAGATTTGCAACTTCTTCAATACTTCCCATAGTAAAATCCTCCGCTTTCTATTTATTTATCTATCTATTCATTCCGCAATCATGTGCGTCCTTTCCGCAGAAACGCATATGAAATGAATATTCTTTATGCACATGCATACTCCTTCAAGCTGTACAATGTCTTGAAAAATATGCAGGTTATGCCTTTGGCTTGGGCCCGTACAGGCCATCTCTGAATCCCTGAATATACTCCATACAGTACTCGTCATTGCCCAGGAGTGCTTCCGTTGCAAAAACGACACCAAGCAGATCACGATTAGTCGGATCGAAGATCGCGCTGTCCAGTCCTGCCTTCATCGCCAGAACCGTAAATCCGATATTCACAAGCTTCCGTGCCGGAAGATTAAAAGAGATGTTGCTGACGGCGCCGGTGATATGAATGCTCGGATATTCGCTTCGGATCGTCTGCATGACGCTCTCTACCATGCCGATGCCATCCTCAGAGGTGCAGAGCATCTCAATCAGAGGATCAATGTGAATACGGCTCGGGGCAATGTTGTACTTCTTCGCCTCGTCCATAATATGGTGGAATACTCTCAGCCTGTCATCTGCAGTCTTCGGAATACCTGTATCGTCACTGCACAGGGCAATCACCTGCCACTTTGTATCAGCAATTGCAGGGAAAAGGATATCGATCTTGTCTCCCTCACCAGATACGGAGTTGATGATTCCCGGCTTCTTGCAGTATGGGAAAATCTCCTTCAGTACTCTCGGGCTGGGGCTGTCAACCGCAATCGGGACATCCGTAACCTCCTGAATACAGTCGATCATCCACTTCAGGGTCTCCACTTCCTCCGCCTCGGGAACAGAAGCGCAGCAGTCGATATAATCTGCCCGTGCATTTGCCTGAATCAGAGCACGACGCTTGATTTCATCTGCGTCACGATTCTTGATCGCCTCTGCCACAGCAGGAATCGAACCGTTGATCTTTTCTCCAATAATTATCATCGTGATTTCCTCCTAACACATTCTGTAAGACATACAGGACCATTTCCGCAAGGTCCCGCAATCGAGCATAAATAAAGTATAGCATTTTATTAGGCAATGTACACAAGTATGCAATAATTTGCGTAAAATTATCTGCAGTTTTGACGATATTTTTTGTATATATGTGCACAAAACGACGATAATTGTTCTTCTAGCCGTGTGTATTATCGGTCAAACTGTCTCCGATCCTTCCCTGCAGATTTCCAATATTTTTTCGAATGACATCTTGCCTCCGAAAAGATCAAGGGCACTTCCAATCGTCACATGAATCCTGTTTTTTCCCGCACGCTTCACCCAGTACAGATCGTCAAAGCTTCCGATTCCTCCGGCATAGGTAATGGGAATATTCGTCGGAGCCTCTGCAAGAATCTCTACCAGCTCTTTCTCCACCCCCTGCGCTTTTCCTTCAACATCTGCCGCGTGAATCAGAAATTCATCACAGTATGCTGACAACCCGGACAGTGAATCCACCGTCACCTCTACATCTGTAAATTTCTGCCACCGGTCTGTCACGATATAGTATTTTCCATCTTTTCTGCGGCAGCTCAGATCAAGAACCAGATGCTCCCTTCCGACCGCGGATACCAGATGATCCAGCCGATCCATGGAAATCTGTCCGTCACGGAAAACATAAGAAGTCACGATAACATGGCTCGCTCCCATCCTCAGAAACTGCTCCGCATTGTCCGCGCGTATCCCGCCTCCGATCTGCAGCCCGCCCGGCCAGGCAGACAGAGCAGATTCTGCCTGCGCCAGCGTTGCCTTATAATATGAGGAATCCGGAGGATTCAGAAGAATAATATGTCCATTGCGCAGTCCATACCTCTGATATAGCCTTGCATAATAAGCGCCATCCTGTTCCGATACAAAGTTCTCCGTGGCAGAATTTCCCGCATCCTTTAATGTTCCGCCTACGATCTGCTTTACCCTGCCATTGTGAATATCGATACATGGCCGAAATTCCATCTGTGATCCCTCCCTTTCATTCTTTTACAGGACGATATGTCCTGCCAGATCTGACTCTTTCTGGTTCCGTATGTAATCTTTCGTCATAGGCCTGCCTTCAAACACAATTCAGATCGTTACTGCACAGTTACAGTTCACCAGTGTGTCAGGAGGGCACTTCTGAACAATAACACTGTACACGTTTTCTTCAGCAATATCCCCGTTTCTTCTTGTCAAATCTCTGGTTTCCATACTATAATCATGTTAGCCACACGTCATCTCCCTCCAGCTGAAGGCAGAGAGCAGACAACTGGCATAACAATTTCGCAGTATAATTATTTTATTGCAGAAGGGATGGTAAACAGCTATGCAGAAGTATGAATGTGGACCTTGTGGATATGTATACGATCCGGCAGAGGGTGACCCGGATAACGGAATCGCTCCTGGAACAGCCTTTGAAGATCTTCCGGATGACTGGGTATGTCCGGTTTGTGGCGCCGGCAAAGAGGATTTCACTCCGGTCGCATAATCCTGTTAACGAAAGCAAACCATTTCATGGCACCCGGGACCATGCCCGGGGCCTGAAATGGTTTTTTATTTTTTTATATAGCTGAGAAACTGGTTTGCATTCTTGCTAAACAGCGCATCCGCATCATCTGTGGCCACAGCCTTTGCCTTCTGGGTGCTCTTATCATAAATCCAGATATTATAAGCATCATATCCAATTATGTAATAAACACTGTCATCAGAAGTTCTGGCAATCACCGGATAGCCCTGAGAAAGCTGATAATACAGTTCCTCTCGGGTACAGCCGGACAGATTCAGCACCGAATAATCCGATCCAAGCAGATTCCCCAACGCGTTTTCATCATACTTCAGATCCAGGAATCCTTCCGGCAGCGTCGTCGTATCGATGGTGTAGGAAGTCGGCCAGTCACCTCTCACCCAGATATACTGCTGCGTACTGCCAAGTACCAGTCCTGACACAGCATCAGCTGCCACAATTGCCTGATTTGCACTCTGGTATGTACCCTGCAATGTCCCATAGCCGTATACGGCATACAGATCCTGGTCCGCATCCGGCCAGGCCGGCGATGTTTCCGATCCACCCGCAGTGAAGAAAATCCGGGCACTCTGCTGACTGATCGAGTCAGCACCAGGTGTTACGGAGAGTGTCAATAGCGTATCCTGTCCTGTGCGGCTGTCATCCGAAACGCTCAGCACAGCCTCCTTATCCTCTGTCTCATTATTGACTATGTGGTCAGTACCTGCATCCTTATAGGCGCCATTCTCCAAAGTTGCCAGCGAGAGAGCCAGATCATTCTGCTCCTCAGTAACCGAAGTCACATAGGTATTATCCTTCTGGTAAGTCTTTTTTATATTCCCGTCAATATCCTCAATATTCAGCTGGTACATACCGCAGACGACAACCCCATCCGTTCCGGTAATCACGTCCTCCGCTTTTACAAATCCGTATACATAATCACTGTTGATAAACCCGCAGGACAGGATGCTTTCTCCATCCGGGGCCGTAATCTGCAGCTTCTTTCCGCTTTCCAGATCCAGAACAGTAGCCGTGGAGGATGTGCCTTCATTGTTCTGATCCAGCCAGGCGACAATCTGCTGCGATCTGGATGACACAAACCCATCGCCGTCTATAGAATCCTGGACCAGCGCATAGGTACCATCCGCAAGATTGATCCTGCACAGCTCAGTGCCCAGGAACAGATACAGCTCCCCTGCGCTGCTTACATAAGAAAGGCGGGAAATATACTGCCTGAGTACCGCAAAGCTCTGGTTCATCGGGATAAACAGCTTTTCCTCAGAGGTACCCGCATCTGCCGAATAGGAAAATACTGCCACACCCATCTGTCCCTCATGGGACCCGGATGGCATATATCCATAAAGAACAAAGGTGACGTCACCGTTATCTGACACCTGCTCAATCGCAAAGTCATGACTCTCTGTCTCTGTGCGGTCATCAAAAGTATAGGTCCCACCGGATTTTTCACGAAATGTAAAGAGGCTGGTCAGTGCTCCGGTTTCCGCATTATATGACCAGAGATCCCCATTCTCTGCAAAAGCCACGACACTTCCTGACTGACTTGTGCTATAGTCAAGTGTCTTTCCCTGTACTCCGAGATTAAGCCCGGTATCCGTACGGACCGGCAGACTGCTGTCAAAGATCAGCGTGGCGTTTCTCCTGAAATTCAGCAGGGAAATTTCTGTCGTACCATCAGCATACTTCATACGGTAGTAATCTCTTACCTTATAGTATTCGGTATTGCCGTCGCTATCACCGGCACTGACAATATAAGTCTGCTCTATTCTCACCGTCGTTGTATTGCA
>JBJEMO010000152.1:0-10616 GCA_051879715.1 Bilifractor sp. | reverse complement strand
AATCCGCAGCTTATGCAGTAAAAAGGAAAGCTCAATAATAACACAGGCTCGTCGCACGCGAAGCGCGCGTAAGAGACTGGATGTGCTTTCGAAGAGCTTATGCAGTAAGTACCGCAGAGTCCGCACAGAAATAACAGGGAGGAGCAGAACCATGGAGATTCAATGGTATCCGGGGCATATGACAAAGGCCAGACGGCAGATGCAGGAGGACCTGAAGCTGATCGATATCATTATCGAGCTGATTGACGCAAGGGCACCCTATTCCGGAAGAAATCCGGATATCATGTCCATGGGTGCACAGAAATCCCGCCTGATCGTACTGAACAAGGCTGACCTGGCTGATGAAGAAAAAAACAGGCTGTGGATGCAGTATTATCAGGCCCAGGGAGCACAGGTCCTTCTTGCTGATTCCAGAAACAGGGCTTCCTTAAAGCAGGTACAGCCTCTGATCCGTGAAGCCTGCAGGGAAAAGATAGAAAGGGACCGGCGCAGAGGCATACGGAACCGCACGATCAAGGCAATGGTTGCGGGTATTCCGAATGTGGGTAAATCCACCTTTATCAATTCTATCGCAGGCAGAGCTTCGGCGAAAACAGGCAACAGGCCGGGCGTCACCAAGGGGAAGCAGTGGATACATCTGAGCAGAGAACTTGATCTTTTGGACACACCGGGTATTTTGTGGCCGCGCTTTGATGATCCGCAGGCTGGCATACGGCTTGCGTGGATCGGTTCTGTCAGTGATGAGGTTGTACAGACTGAGGAACTTTCCCTGGAGCTGATTAAGTTTCTGACAGAAGAATATCCGGGACTTGTGGGAGAACGCTATCATGTAGAAGAGAACAGGGATCCGGTGAAGGTGCTTGAAGATATCGCGGTCAGCCGGAAAGCCCTGACACCGGGAGGCGGTATTTCTTATGAGAAGGCTTCCGGCATTCTGCTGGATGAGTTCAGACGGGGCGTAATCGGAAGGATTACGCTGGAGGTGCCGGATGGAGGAGACGCACGATGACTAAAAAAGAAGAGGCCAGGCGCAGGCGGGAAGAGAAGATGCAGAAGGAAATGGCCCGGGTGGAGGCACTCTGCGAATTCGAAAAGAAGTATCCGGACTGCAGCCTGATCTGTGGTATTGATGAGGTTGGAAGAGGACCGCTGGCCGGTCCGGTGATGGCTGGTGCTGTTATTCTGCCGAAGGATCTGCGGATTCCTTATATAAATGATTCAAAGAAGCTCACGGAGAAGAGAAGAGAGGCGCTTTTTGATGTGATCTCCAGAGAGGCTGTTGCGATCGGCATCGGTGCAAATCCCCCGGAGCGGATTGACGAGATCAATATTCTCCAGGCAACCTATGAGGCCATGCGTGAGGCGGTATCAGAACTGAAGGTGAGCCCTGACCTGCTTCTGGTAGATGCAGTACATATTCCTGAGCTTAGTGTAAAGCAGGTCTCGATCATAAAGGGCGACGCGAAGAGCCAGAGCATTGCTGCGGCAAGTATTATGGCGAAGGTTACCAGAGATCATCTTATGGTGGAATACGATCGGAGATATCCGGAATATCATTTCGCAAAGAATAAGGGATATGGAACGGCTGAGCACATAGCTGCTCTGAAGGAATACGGACCCTGTCCGATACACAGGAGAACATTTATCGGGCATTTCGTGGATGTGGAATGAGAATATCAGACGAAAAATATATTGCAGATGCAGAAAGAATATAGCTGCTAAAAATACCGTAAGGTTATGAAAACCATGTGCTGAAGATATGGAAAGATCATATGCCTATGAATAAGAGAAGGACCGGTTCGGGTTATGAATTGATGGCTGCCAGATATCTGGAGGATAACGGCTATGTAATACTGAGGCAGAATTTCCGCTGCCGGATGGGTGAAATCGATCTGATTGCGCGGGATGAGGCATCAGAACAGCATTGTATTGTCTTTGTAGAGGTAAAATATAGGAGAAACGCCGGATCGGGTCTGCCGGAAGAAGCGGTACATGCCCAGAAGCAGCAGAGAATCTGCCGGGTGGCGGATTACTTCCGGCTGCAGTACAGAATTCCCTGGGATACACCCTGCCGGTTTGATGTAATTGCGATTGAAGGACAGCAGCTGCGGCATCATACCAACGCTTTCCCGTACTGTGGATAATAGAACAAACTGGCAGAAAAGGGCGGCAGTTTTATCGAAAACTGCCGCCTGCTGTCAGATACTTTTTCAGTATTGTACTACCTGTGCGCCTTAGCCGTGGCGCTTCAGCAGCTTGTTGATTTTCAGGGTATTGTCACGTACCTTATTGATGGATACATCGTGATTGAGGGTATCAATGATGCTGGCCACATATTTTCCCATTTTTGCCGTGGAGTACCATGGACGGGAGAGAAGCTCAGGCGTCTGATAGATCAGGTTGGTAGTGATGACCTTCTTGATCAGACCCTTCTCATAATATTCATCAAACTTGGAGAGCCCGTCTGTAAACAGGCCGAAGGTACAGCATACATATACGTTTCGTGCGCCTCTGCTCTTCAGCTGTGCTGCTACATCAAGCATGCTGCCGCCGGAGGAAATCATATCGTCGATAACGATGCAGTCCTTGCCCTCTACGGAGTCTCCAAGAAACTCATGCGCCACAATCGGGTTTTTGCCATTGACGATTCTGGAATAGTCACGGCGTTTGTAGAACATGCCCATATCTACGCCAAGTACGTTGGAGAAGTAGATGGCTCTGGACATGGCACCTTCATCCGGGGAAATGATCATCAGATGCTCATTGGAGATCTGGAGATCGGATTCCGTCTTCAGCAGGGCTTTAAGGAACTGATAGGTCGGGAAGAAATTGTCAAATCCATGAAGCGGAATGGAATTCATGACTCTCGGGTCATGGGCGTCGAAGGTAAGAATGTTGGTGACACCGTAATCTACAAGCTCCTGCAGTGCAAGGGCACAGTCAAGAGACTCCCTGCCGGTACGCTTGTGCTGCCTTCCCTCGTACAGGAAGGGCATGATGACACTGATTCTGTGTGCCTTGCCGTTTGCGGCTGCAATGACACGCTTCAGGTTCTGAAAGTGATCATCCGGACTCATGTGATTCGTACATCCGAATTCACTGTAGGTGACACTGTAATTACACACATCAACCAGGATAAACAGGTCGACACCACGAATGGATTCACTGATGACACCTTTTCCCTCTCCGCTTCCGAAGCGGGGCAGGTCCACATTGATGATATAATTGTCGGTTGCGTATCCATAGGAATCTTTTTTGGCACTGTTCTGCTCGGAAATTTCCTGACGGAACTGAACCAGATACTTATTGATGGTATTCGCCATCTCTTCACATCCTGGCAGAGCGATCAGCTTCAAGGGCGCAACTGCAGATGCATGAACCAGATATTTTGTATTAGCCATGAAAGCCTCCGGAAAAATTAGTCGATATGGGTTGCTTTGCACTCCGATACGACGGAATGCAGGAAATCGAAGCGGACAGATAACCGCCGACGTTCGCAGAACCATATTAGCATTGAAAAAAAGTGGTGTCAATGCGCTTAGCGTTGTTTGATATGGATTTGCAAGGCGCCCATCAAGTTGCTTTTTAGGGTGGGATTTGATATTATTTGTAGGATGAACGGAGAATGAAAATGGGAAAAAATGCACATATCGTCAGCAGGATCGTACCCGGCAGTATTGCTGAAGAGATGGGAATAGAACCAGGTGACGCAATTCTGAAAATCAATGGGCAGGATGTGGAGGATATTTTTGATTACCAGTTCCTGCTGGATGACAGCAATGTTGTGGTTCTGGTGAAAAAGAAGAACACAGAAGAAGAGTGGGAGCTTGAGATCGAGAAGGATCCGGATGAGGATCTCGGGGTGGAATTTGAAAACAGCCTGATGGATGATTACAAGTCCTGCAGCAACCATTGTGTTTTCTGCTTCATCGATCAGATGCCAAAGGGGATGCGGAAGACCCTGTATTTCAAGGATGATGATTCGAGACTTTCCTTTCTGCAGGGAAATTATGTGACGCTGACTAATATGAGCGATCATGATATTGACCGGATTATCCGCTACCGGATGGAGCCCATCAATATTTCCTTTCAGACAACGAATCCGGAACTGCGCAGGAAAATGCTGCATAACCGTTTTGCAGGAGATGTTTTTCCAAAGGTCAGGAAGCTGGCGGATGCGGGCATCATACTGAATGGCCAGATTGTGCTGTGCAAGAATCTCAATGACGGTCAGGAGCTGGAGAGAACCATCCGTGACCTGACAGAATATCTGCCTGCACTGCACAGTGTATCAGTTGTGCCGGTGGGTCTTTCACGGTTCCGCGATGGTCTGTATCCCCTCGAACCTTTTAATAAGGAAGATGCAGAAAAGGTGATAGACTGCATCGAAGCCTGGCAGAGAAAGCTTTTTCCCCGCTATGGCATTCACTTTATGCATGCCTCGGATGAGTGGTATCTGCTTGCCGGCAGAGATCTTCCTGAGGAAGAGCGCTATGATGGTTATCTGCAGCTTGAAAATGGTGTGGGAATGCTGAGGCTCCTGGATACTGAGGTCCGGGAGGAGATGGAAGACCGGAGAGGGGATGACCGCCGGCGCAATATCACCATTGCAACCGGGCAGCTTGCTGCAGACACGATCCGCAGACTTTGTGAACTGATGCAAACGAAGTATCCGAATGTTCATGTACAGGTTGTAACAATCCGGAATGATTTTTTCGGCGAGAGAATTACGGTTTCCGGTCTTATTACAGGCACGGACCTGATCCGGCAGTTAAAGGGAAGGGATCTGGGCGAGGAACTCCTGATTCCGTGCAATATGCTGCGATCCGGTGAGAATGTTTTCCTGGATGATATTACCGTCGAACAGGTGATCCTGGAACTCAAGGTTCCCGTGGAAGTAGTAGATTCAGAGGGGAAGGATCTGTGCCTGGCGGTTCTCGGAGAGAAAAAGGGCATTACACATAAAAGGAGACAGATGTATGAGCAAACCGATTGTAGCGGTTGTGGGACGACCTAATGTAGGAAAGTCTACATTATTTAATGCACTTGCCGGAGAGAGGATCTCCATCGTGAAGGACACCCCCGGTGTAACAAGGGACCGCATTTACGCGGATGTCAGCTGGCTGACCCATGATTTCACCCTGATTGATACAGGAGGTATTGAACCGGACAGCAGTGATGTCATTCTTTCTCAGATGCGGGAGCAGGCTGTCATTGCCATGGACACTGCAGACGTTATTATCTTCATGACGGATGTGCGGCAGGGACTTGTAGACGCGGACTTTCAGGTTGCCAGTATGTTGAGAAAATCCGGTAAGCCTGTAGTGCTCGCTGTCAACAAGGTGGACTCCTATAAAGCCCAGCAGATGGATGTCTATGAGTTTTACAATCTGGGCATCGGGGACCCTTATCCGATATCCGCAGAGGGAAAACAGGGCCTGGGAGATCTTCTGGATGCTGTTATCGCAAAGTTCCCGGAAGGTACATCGGTTGAAGAAGAGGATACGAACCCGAGGATCGCGATTGTCGGAAAGCCGAACGTTGGAAAGTCGTCTATCATCAATAAGCTTCTGGGAGATAACCGTGTGATTGTCTCAGATATCGCGGGCACGACAAGGGACGCGGTGGATACCGTGATATCCAGAAATGGCAGGAATTATACCTTTATTGATACGGCAGGCCTTCGAAGAAAGAGCAAAATCAAGGAGGATCTGGAGCGCTACAGCATCATCCGTACGGTTTCGGCCGTTGAGCGGTGTGACGTTGCAGTGATCGTAATTGATGCGAAGGAGGGTATCACGGAGCAGGATGCCAAGATCGCCGGTATTGCTCATGAAAGAGGCAAGGGGCTGATCGTGGCAGTCAATAAGTGGGATGCCATCGAGAAGGATGATAAATCCATGAAGGAATTCACCAATAAGGTGAGAAATACCCTTTCCTTTGCCTACTATGCGGAGATCATCTTTATTTCCGCCAGGACCGGACAAAGGCTGCCGAAGCTTTTCGATACCATTGATGAAATTCTGGAATCTCAGACGCTGCGGGTTCAGACGGGTGTTCTGAATGATATTCTCACCGAAGCGCTGGCCATGCAGCAGCCGCCCTCAGATAAAGGTCGGAGGCTGAAGATCTTTTACATGACACAGGTTGCGGTGAAGCCGCCCACCTTTGTGATCTTTGTGAATGAAAAGAAGCTGATGCATTTTTCTTATCAGAGATATCTGGAGAACAGGGTCCGGGATGCTTTTGGCTTCAAAGGGACTGCGATTCACTTTATTATAAGAGAACGGCAGGAGAAGGAGGAATCTTGAGCGATGTTTGCACGGGCATGCTGTCTGTTAATCGGTTATGGATTCGGTCTGTTTCAGACATCTTATTTTATCGGCAGGGCAAGAGGTGTTGATATCCGTAAAATGGGAAGCGGCAATGCCGGTACCACGAATGCGCTGCGCACGCTCGGAACAAAGGCGGGCCTTCTGACGATGGCCGGTGACGTGTCAAAGTGTATTCTTGCGGTAATTCTGACCTGGCTCCTTTTCCGCGGATCCTCCCCAGAGCTGTTTCCACTGCTGAAGATCTGGACCGCAGCGGGCGTTATTCTGGGACATGACTATCCCTGCTATATGAAGTTCAAAGGCGGAAAGGGCATTGCGGCAACTGCGGGCATGGTGATTGCCTTCGGGGACTGGCCAATGATTGTGGTAGGTATTATCGTCTTTTTTGGCCTCTTTTTTGCGACCCATTATGTTTCACTGAGTTCTCTTTCGCTGTCGACCGAATTCCTGGTATTCGTCTGCATCTTCAGTGCGGCGGGGCGGTATCCGATGACGCGGGCAAGACTGGTGGAAATGTGCGTAATCGTCGCCATACTTACAGGGCTTGCCTTTTTTCAGCACAGGGGCAATATCAGGCGGCTGGCCTCCGGCTGTGAGAGGAAGACCTATCTGAGCTCCAGACATCCGTCGGATCCCTGAATAACGCGGCAGAAATTATGAGGCTGCAGCCCGGGATCAGGAACAGCTATTGATGGATGTAAGATAAACTTAAGAATAGCAATAGATGAAAGAACAGAAGGCTGTGATTTGTGCGTGATATGGCGTAGGATGTTGAGGCCTGACACATGGAGTCATTTTGTAATGTACACAGGAGGGTGAATGTTTTGGCGGATATCAGTGTAATCGGCTCTGGCAGCTGGGGTACAGCGCTGACCTGGCTGCTCTGTAACAACGGGCATACGTTGACATTATGGTCCTACAGTCCGGAAGAAAAGGAAATGTATGTAAAAAACCATCAGAATACAGACAAGCTGCCGGGTGTAATCCTTCCGGATTCTGTCGCCTATACAACAGACCTCGCAGAAGCCTGCAGTGGAAAGGACATTCTGGTGCTTGCTGTTCCATCGCCGGTTGTAAGGAGTACGGCGCGGAAAATGAAGGAACTGGTGCCGGACGGCCAGCTGATCGTCAGTGTTGCAAAGGGAATCGAAGAGAATACGCTTATGACCATGAGCGAGATCATAGAAGAGGAGGTCCCGCAGGCGGATGTGGCTGTTCTCTCTGGACCGAGTCACGCTGAAGAGGTCGGAAAAGGATTGCCCACGGCTATCGTTACGGGTGCCCACAGCAGAGCAACAGCAGAACGGGTGCAGTCGATTTTCATGTCACCCGTTTTCCGTGTCTATACAAGTTCGGATATGAAGGGCATTCAGCTGGGTGCGGCATTAAAGAACGTAATGGCACTTGCTGCCGGTATTGCGGATGGTCTGGGATATGGCGACAACACAAAGGCGGCACTGATTACCCGGGGCAGTGCGGAGCTGGCAAGGCTTGGCAGCGCGATGGGAATTCATACACGGACACTTTACGGCCTGTCGGGTATTGGCGATCTGATTGTGACCTGTGCCAGTCTGCACAGCCGGAACCGCAAGGCCGGGTATCTGATGGGGAAGGGATATTCCATGGAGGACGCCATGCGGGAGGTGCACCAGGTTGTTGAGGGTGTATATTCAGCAAAGGCCGGAAAAATGCTGGCCGAAAAATATCATGTGGATATGCCGATCATAAACGAGGTAAATGCGGTGCTCTTCGATGGGAAGCCTGCTCGTGATGGTGTCAATGATCTGATGCAGAGAGACGGCAAGGACGAGATTGAGGAGTGGGGATGAGGACTCTGAAAGCCGGGGACTGCAGGACGACAGAGTGGCAGAACGCATCCTGATGCCGGGATACAGGGTACCAGGGTGTGGTTGGATACCGGTACAGAGTGATATATATGAAATGCAATTTCTAAGCATGAAATACAATTTCATAATACAACAGGAAATGGGCTGCCGCTTCATGCGACAGCCCATTTCCTGTAGGTCTGTAAAAGTAATATTAAAGCCTTATTAATGTACCTGCCATGCAACTTATGCCAGAACGGTAGCCCAGTCCGTGTCGACAAGGTCCTGGGGTACATGTGCAGTGCGCAGGCCTTCATCCAGTGCATGAATAGCGGACATTTCGGCGTCTGTAAGAGTGAAGTCAAAGATGTCTGCATTCTCGGCTATCCGAGCCGGGTGTACAGATTTCGGAATAGCTCCGATCTTACGCTGAATCAGCCAGCGCAGGCCAACCTGGGCTGCTGATTTTCCATATTTCTTTCCGATCTGAATCAGAATCTCACGGTCCATGTAAGCACCCCTTGCCAGTGGAGCATAGGCCTGCACCTGAATACCGTGCATCTGGCAATAGGAAACGGTCTCCTTCTGGTTCCATAAAGGATGGCATTCGATCTGGTTGACCGTCGGAATGATACCGGTTTCTGTTTCCAGAACATCCAGCTGGGCAGGAGAGAAGTTGCTTACGCCAATGGAACGTGCCGCACCTGATTCCTTCAGACGAATCAGTTCCTTCCAGCTCTGCCGGATACAGCCGGGTACCGGCCAGTGAATCAGATAGAGGTCCACATAATCTGTCCGAAGCCGCTGAAGCGTCCGCTCAAAGGCACCCGCCACATCACCCAGGCGCTGTGCATTGTTCCAGACCTTTGAGGTCAGAAAAATCTCGTTGCGATGTATGCCGAGCTCTGCGATTGCATTGCCAAGCAGATCCTCATTCCCGTATACCGATGCTGTGTCAAAGAGCCGGTAGCCACATTGAAAGGCAGCATCTACCGCGGTACGCATGTCGTCTGCGTCAGTTGTCTTATATACGCCAAGTCCAAGCATCGGCATGAGATTGCCATCGTTCAGCCGGAACGAAGGAATGCTGCTTTGCTTTTGTTCTTCACTCAAGATAAATACCTCCGTGATTGCAGACATTTTTTTTATGATAATACATGCGCTTTGATTTTGCAAATTGCACTGCACGGTCAAAAGGGTAGTACTGCTTCCTGTGGCCAAAAAGGTAGTGCGGCTTCCTGTGTACGATAAAAAATACAATTTGCATTGGACAGGAATGAACATTGTGCAGTTTGCATTAAAATACAGAGTAATGAATGTGCAACTTTTTTTGTGGACTTTTCCGTGAACAGGAAGTGTAAGGAAACAGACAAAACACGAATCTGGGAAGCATGGTCAAGTTGTGCATAGATGCACAAATAAATTGGCAAATTCATAGGACAGAAGAATATTTCATCTGTTTTTTACGTACAATCTACACAAAAAATGACGGTTTCAGAGATCGGCTTCTATTGATATTTTCCAATGGTACGTATATAATTGAGATGATTGTGAAAAGAATATCAGAATCATGATTCTTGTATAGGAAATATGGATTCTGCATATTTTTATTATTTCTGCGGAGGTTTTTCATGCATATTTTAAGAGATGAGAACGGAAACCTTATTCCCCATGGCGGACATGATCATGACCATCACGATCATGGGGAAGCGGCTGCTTCATGTGATACATCATGTGCAAGCTGTGATCCTGAAGGCGGAAAGTGTAAGGATCAGACGTTTGCACTGCTCAATTACATGGTCCAGCACAATACACAGCATGCAGCAGAGGCAGACAAGATGGCAGACGGCCTGGAGAAGCAGGGGCTTACGGAGGCCGCAGAGCAGATCCGTAAGGGCGTTACAGAGTATCAGAAGGGCAATATGTATCTGAACGTTGCACTCACGCTTTATAAGGAACAGCTCAAGGAGAGGGCTGCTGCAGCAAGCACCGAAAAGGAGTGATTTATATGTGTCTTGCAACGGTATATAAGGAAAGTGACAATACGGTCATCATGGAGAACACGGCAAGAATCGATGTGGATGGGGATTTTGTGATTGTCGAGGACATCGTCGGAGAGCAGACACGGATCCAGGGAAAAATCAAATGGGTCGATCTTGCGGCGAGCAAGGTGATGCTTGTCTGCGACTGAGCAAAAATAGATTCAGCGGCAGGCAATATAATGCTATTCTGTCGTGGAACAGACACAACATCCAGATAAGTGAGAATAAGTGATGATTATGGAAAAACAGGAGGTGTAGATACCATTGGCACATGTAATTGCTGTTGCAGGCAAGGGAGGCGTGGGAAAAACTACGCTCACAGCCCTTTTGATCCAGTATCTGTGCAGGAGCGGAAAAGGACCGGTGCTTGCAGTGGATGCGGATGCTAATTCGAACCTGAATGAGGTTCTGGG
>JBJEMO010000151.1:0-1665 GCA_051879715.1 Bilifractor sp. | reverse complement strand
GTTCGCATGGCAATGCTTTCGGACAGGGGTTCGACTCCCCTCATCTCCACCATGTAGGAATTCCAGTGGAGACACTTTAAAAGGGGCTGTGAAATAATAGCTCCTTATGAAAACGAGAAAGGACTTTCGATTCTTGCGAATCGAAAGTCCTTTTTCGTGTTAGAATTTAACTGTCATGAAAAACCTAACTGTGTATTATCGTACTCCTAAACAGGGAATTTTACCAGCATTTTTTTCTGAGTGCCTGGATGTCACAGATCCGGTTTTCACTTTTGACAGATTCATGGAGGGAATCGATTTACGTAAATATCTGAGCAGACTTCCTGCTCACGAACTGGGAAGAATCAGATATAATCCTGTCAATATGTTGAAAACGGTTCTATTCGGGTTTATGGATGAAGGATGCATCTCTCTCAGAAAGCTGGAAGACAATTGCAAAGTCAATATACGGTACCAATACCTTATGGACGGAAAACGCCCATCCTATCGTACTTTCGGATACTTCATCAATAGGGTCCTGAAGGATCAGGTCGAATCGCTCTTCTATGAAATCACCGGGAAAATCATCGACAAAGAGCATGTAGACCTGAACCATCTTTATATTGATGGCTCCAAATTCGAAGCCAACGCCAACAAGTATTCCTGGGTCTGGAAAAAAGGTACGGAGAAATCAAGATTTCGGCTGTTTGCCAAAATCTCAACACTCCTGGAAGAAATCAACGGGATGCTGAGCTGTAGTGGATTAAAAGTCGAGATCAACTCAGAATATGCTCCCGAATATCTGGAACTCATCCTGGGCAAGCTCCATGAAATCTGGAACCTGGATGAAGAAAGATTTGTCCATGGCAAAGGACATCATAAGAGTCCGGAACAGCGAAATTACGAGAAATTAAAAGCGTATCTGAATAAGCTTAAGGAATATGGGAAAAAACTGCGTATCTGCGGAGAGAATCGCAACAGCTATTCTAAAACGGACCATTCAGCGACGTTCATGCGGATCAAGAAAGACTACATGGGAAATGACCAGCTGTTGCCGGCCTACAATGTCCAGGTTGGTATAGCTGATGAATACATAGCTGTCCTTGATGTAAATCAGTACAGATCGGATATGGACTGCTTCGTTCCCCTGCTGGAGAAATTTTATGAGCACCATGGGATATATCCCAAATATCCGGTGGCTGATGCAGGCTACGGCTCATTCAATAACTATCTGTACTGCAGCGAACATGGGATGGAAGCCTGTATGAAGTACCCCATGTTTCTTAAGGATACGACGGATAAAAAGTACCAGCAGGATCCGTTCCGTGTCGTCAATTTCAAGACAGCAGCCGATGGGACGCTGATCTGTCCTAACGGGAAGCATTTCAGATTTCTCTACAGGAAAAATATCCGAGGCAACCGGTATGGCCGTCAGGAAGAAATCTATGAATGTGAAGACTGCAGTGGCTGTCCCTATGCAGAACAGTGCAAGAAGACCCCGCATAACAGACGGGTCAATCTGAATCGGGAACTCACGAAAGTCCATAAAGAGGTTAAAGGACGGCTGACAGATACTCACGGATTCCTGCTGAGACAGAATCGTGCGATACAGGCAGAAGGTACTTTCGGAGTGATGAAAAACGACCGGGAGTATGACCGGATTGTCCGAAGAGGCATGGATTCAGT
>JBJEMO010000150.1:0-10925 GCA_051879715.1 Bilifractor sp. | reverse complement strand
ACTCTGGCAGGGTTACCGTAGACCAGGGTGTTATCCGGGATGACGCGGTTCTGTGTCACCAGTGAACCTGCCCCAATGATACAATTATTACCGATTACGGCACCGTTCAGTATGATAGCACCCATACCGATCAGAGTATTGTCATGGATTGTGCATCCGTGCACAATCGCACCGTGCCCTATGGTTACATTGTCACCAATCTGTACCGGATCTTCAGGATCCCCATGGATCACGACATTGTCCTGTACATTTGTGCGCTTTCCAATTGTAATCTGAGAAGGCAATCCGCGGATTACGGCGTTATACCAGACACTGGAAGACTCCCCAATGGTCACATCACCAATGATCCGGCATCCATCTGCCTGCAAAACAGAAGAATCTATATTTCTCATTGCATGCTCTCCTTTCATTTTGGTTTTGCATATTGCTTTTAATATTATAACACGCATGCTGAATTGTGCATGATCTGATGCGGATGATGCTGCTGCATATGATGTGCTGTGATATGCTCATTCATCCTTCAAAGTCGTTGGGTGCTATGAAATTTTTGCCATGTCAGCCGGGGATAATGACAACATCTGCTGGTCAGAAGATAAAGCAATTACGTATTGTCAGGCAATCAGAAAATTCTGCATTGATTTTAGCTGAAGCATATGTTATATTATTTGAAGTGCATTTGCAGGTGTAGTTCATCGGTAGAACACCAGCTTCCCAAGCTGGGGAGGCGGGTTCGATTCCCGTCACTTGCTTTAACTGTAGCAGCCGCATAGATAAAGGATGTGCTTGTTAATCCTTTATCTATGCGGCATTTGTTTATCATATATGATTTTTGATTATCGTATGAAGACACTCAGAAATAGTGAAAAATGGTCATAGAACTGGTCACAAAATATAAAAAGAGCAAATCAAAAAAATTTATCGCTCTTTCGGGATTCGCCCTGCCGCTTCTGATATTCCTTTACCAGATGATAGAAGGTTCCTTTTTTGATGCCTGCCTTCTGCATGAATTCTACTGCTGTGATTTTCTTCGCCCGCCAAAGGGGATAGAGTTCATCCCAGTTATCAGGAAATGGGATTTTCTTTCTTCCTGCCTGCGAATGCCTGGCAGGAAGAACTGACGAACCAGGCTTTTCTTCCCGCTTCCTGAACACATCAATTAATGTTTTAAGGGCAATGCGATTGGTCATGCTGTCAATCTGGCAGGTGACGGGGTAATCGGTAATTGCCAGCGTTATTCTGTTTTTCAGCATCCATTTCAATTCCCCCAGGATATTCGCATTATTTTGCCCCAGATTATAGATGGAAGAGGTTATGATTATTCCACCTTCTTCTGAGAGCCTTTGCTTCATTTTAAGATAGGCGGAGAATTCTCCTGCCTTATCACTGTACACCTCAAAGGAATCGTAAATTCCGCCGCAGATCCTTTCAAGGATTTCCTTATCCGGTTTATTTTCATGATATATATAAATGCATACTGCCATGTCGGATTTCTCCATTGTATAGACGCCCGGGTAGATGATTAGCGTCTTCTATTATCAGGGAGTTATATGAAACAGCTTAGCACAAATTCATGCATGTTGAAATATATGAAGATGTGATAAATTTATCAGAGTCCGTTTTTATCAGGACTCATCGTCCAGCCTTGACAGGCTTCTGTAATGTAACGAGGCACCAACTGCCTTTTCGCTTAAATCCGGCTTTACTTGCGACAATAGTTGACAACTATTATACTATGTTTGGTGGAGAACAATGTGGGAAATACCGGCCTCCTGGCAAGCTGCGCAGGGAACCGGTTCACACAGAATGGAGAATCTCATGAAATATGATGTGATTATTATCGGTGCCGGTCCGGGAGGTATTTATTCGGCCTACGAGCTGATGCATAAGGCACCGGGTCTTAAGCTTGCCGTATTTGAGGCGGGTCATCGTCTGGAGCAGAGACATTGTCCGATTGACGGCGATAAAATCAAATCCTGCGTTAATTGTAAGAGTTGTTCGATTATGAATGGTTTTGGGGGCGCAGGGGCATTTTCTGATGGCAAATATAATATCACCAATGATTTTGGTGGAACATTGTACGAATATATCGGCAGAAAGAAAGCCACCTCTTTAATGGAATATGTTGATGCGATCAATATGTCACATGGAGGTGAGGGCACACACCTGTATTCTACCGCCGGAAGTGCGTTCAAGAAAATCTGCATGCAGAACCACCTGAAGCTTCTGGATGCATCTGTCCGTCATCTGGGTACAGATGTAAATTATATTGTCCTGGAGAATCTGTATAAGGAACTTGCACCACATGTGGATTTTTATTTTGACACGCCAGTGGAAAAGCTGGAAGTCAGGGATCATGGTTACATTGTGTCCTACAGGGATCGGGAACACAACCTGTGTACTGCGGACAGCAGGTTCTGTATAGTCTCTGTAGGACGAAGCGGCAGCAAGTGGATGCAGCAGGTCTGCAACAGTCTGAATATTCCTACCAAATCCAACCGGGTGGATATAGGAGTGCGGGTGGAGCTTCCTGCGGTTATCTTTTCGGATCTTACGGATCAGCTGTATGAAAGCAAGATTGTATACCGGACCAAAAAGTTCGAGGACAATGTGCGGACCTTCTGCATGAATCCTAACGGTATTGTGGTTAGCGAGAATACAAATGGTATTGTTACGGTCAATGGGCACAGCTTTGAGGACCCCGCGAGAAAAACGGAGAACACAAACTTTGCACTTCTCGTGTCCAAACATTTTTCCGAACCCTTCAAGGACAGTAACGGATATGGTGAGGCGATCGCAAGCCTCTCCAACATGCTGGGAGGCGGTGTGATCCTGCAGCGTTTTGGAGATCTGGAGCGTGGGAGAAGAAGTACGAAGGCAAGAATTGAGGAAGGACTGGTTCATCCGACTTTGAACGCGACGCCCGGTGATCTGAGCCTGGTACTGCCCAAGCGGATCCTTGATGGCATCATTGAGATGATTTATGCGCTTGACAAAATTGCTCCCGGTACTGCCAACGATGATACGCTTCTGTATGGTGTAGAGGTCAAATTCTATAATATGGAGGTAGTGCTGGATGAGCATCTGGAAACAGAATATCCCGGTCTGTTCGTGATCGGCGATGGCAGCGGTGTAACCCATTCTCTGTCGCATGCTTCTGCCAGCGGAGTTTACGTGGCTGATGAAATTGCGGATGCTGTTATCTCCTGATTTCAGATACTGCATCATTTTTTGAAACCTGCCCGTATGATCAAACATCTCACATAGTGTTCAGATTGCCATGCATTTTATATTATGTTCAGCTTGCTATGCACAGGCGTGTATTTTCGGGACGGTTTTGCGTGGAATATATTGTATATTCCCAGCGTAACGATTTGCTGCACGTTGAATTGCAGTGGCAAATCACGTATAATAAACACATTCTAGGGATGTGAGGTGCGCAGGTCATGTGGGTTGCCGACAATTGGAAGGATTATGAAGTACTTGATACATCTTCCGGTGAAAAGCTGGAGCGGTGGGGAGATTATCTCCTGATACGGCCGGACCCCCAGGTGATCTGGAACACAGACAAGAAGGCCCGCGGCTGGAAAAAGTGTAATGGCCATTATTACAGGAGCAGCAAGGGCGGTGGAGAATGGGAGTTCTTTGATCTTCCTGAGCAGTGGCAGATACATTACCGGAATCTGACTTTCAATCTGAAACCATTCAGCTTTAAGCATACCGGGCTGTTTCCCGAACAGGCGGTCAACTGGGACTGGTGTTCGGACCTGATCCGTGGAGAACTGAAACGACGCACAGATGCCGGTGAGGTTGATCCGCAGAGCGGAAAACCAGATCCGGTCCGGATCCTGAACCTGTTTGCCTATACGGGAGGTGCTACCTTATCCGCTGCTTCTGCAGGTGCACAGGTCACACATGTGGATGCGTCAAAAGGGATGGTGACCTGGGCAAGGGAGAATGCCGAATCCTCCGGACTCTCCGGCTGTCCGATCAGATGGCTTGTGGATGATTGCACGAAATTTGTTGAGCGCGAGATACGCCGTGGCCATCATTATGACGGCATTATCATGGATCCTCCCTCCTACGGAAGAGGCCCGAAGGGGGAGATATGGAAAATGGAGGAGAATATATACTCCTTTGTGGAGCTTTGTGCAAAGCTTCTGGATGAGAAGGCACTGTTTTGTCTGATTAATTCTTATACAACAGGTCTGGCGCCTGCGGTTCTTACCTACATTCTGTCCACTGTTCTGCATGACCGGGGCGGAAGGGTAGAGTCATCTGAAATCGGGCTTCCGGTTACTTCCACTGGTCTTGTTCTACCGTGTGGATCAAGCGGACGCTGGACATCACATACCTGAACCGGGGCATTTCATATTGGATGTCTGGGTGCGACGCATATGTGTGGTACCTGCCAGTTCATAAAATGCCGGTTAAGCTGCGCAATGCCTGAAGGTGTCTGCGGCAGGAGCAAAAATTTTTTATGTTATATTAATGCTATTTTTTCAGAAGGGAATATCTATATCTATATGAAGAAGCTTTCAAAAAATCTGGTGAGCATGTTGTTTCTTCTTGTTCTTCTGATTCTGGTTCTCATAGGCATATATGCCTTTGGTATCTATCATTTCAAAACCCATTTCTATAATAATTCCACAATCGATGGGATCAATGTGGGAGAAATGACTGTAGACGAGGCAAAATACGCCATCCAGAATCAGATGCGGAAATACACACTTACCTGTAAGGAACGGAATAATGTAACTGATAAGATTACAGGGGATCAGATCTATCTTACGTACAAGGATGATGGATCTGTAGAAAAGCTTCTGGATGCACAGGATTCCAGGTTCTGGATCTTTCATATTACGCTTGGGAAGAAGTATGATATTCCCCTTGGGTATACCTATGATCAGAGCTCTCTCGATAATGTCATGCAGAACATGAAGGGATTTTCCTCCTCGGATATTCAGGCACCGGAGGATGCGAAGATCGTAGATGACGGCAGCAGTTTTACCGTTTCCGAGAGTGTCCAGGGGAATACACTGGATTACAATAAGACAAAAAAGGCAATCATTCAGGCAATCGAGAATCATGAATCACAACTGGATTTTGAGGAACTGAATCTTTATGAGAAGCCGGATGAAAATGCGGATTCTGCAGATATTCAGGAAAAGGCAGCCGATATCAATAAGCTTCTGAATATCAACATTACCTATAACCTTGCAGATCAGGAATTTACGATTGACAGTTCCAATATCCGTGACTTCCTGACACAGGACGACAAAGAGGGATACACGCTCAGTAAGGATAAGGTGGCTGAGTGGGTAAAGAACATGGCCTATGAGACAGATACCTATGGGCTGTCACATAAATTCCGTACAACAAGCGGCAAAGAGATTCAGCTGACAGGAGGAGGGGACTACGGCTGGTGCATCTACCAGGAGGAAACCACGAATGACCTGTATAATGCAATTCTGAAGGGAGAGAGCGGAGAACGTAAGCCGATTTATCTTTACAGTGCACTTGACCGCGGGGCGAATGACATCGGTAATACCTATGTAGAGATCTGTATCACAAAGCAGGAAATGTGGTGCTATAAAGATGGAACACTGGTCGTCGACACTCCGGTGATTACCGGCAATCATTCGCTTGGAGAGGATACCCCATCCGGCAGTGTGTATGCAATTGACGGTAAAGAGAGCAATACAACCTTCCCGGAGGCACATAACGTAAAGATCAGCTACTGGCTACCCTTTGTGGATTCCTGTGGTATTCACGATGCATACTGGCGTACAGATGCACAGTTTAACGATAAGAGTACATACCTTACAAATGGTTCTAACGGCTGTATCAATACGCCAAAGGATGCGGCAGCAAAGATTTATGATGTAATGGATGTCGGTTATCCTGTTGTTGTCTATTATTCTGAGGACCAGCCGGTGGGCCCTCAGCCTACAAGTGCAGATGCGTCGGCAAATGTCGCACTCACCAATCAGTAAGATTGGGAATTGACAGGCAGTGAGATTTGACAAGTCCAGGTAATAGGCGTACGATTCCGAAGGCGGTGTACACAGCAGAGCGTACACAGCCTTCAAAAAAATAAAAAGGAAGTGCATTATGAAAATAGTTGTGCTCGCAGCAGGAACTAGTACAGAACGGGATGTATCTATTGTCTCCGGTACAGGAATTTGCAAAGCTCTCAGAAGACTTGGTCACCAGGCTATTCTGGTTGATATCTTCTTCGGATGGAAGGAGGCGGATCCGGAAACGGCCTTTGAAGGTGCATATGATACGGATGCAGCTGCAGATTATATCAGATCATTCAATCCGCAGCTCGAGGAGACCAAAAAGACCCGTAAGATCTTTTTTGGACCGAATGTCATTGAACTTTGTGAGAAGGCAGATATCGTTTTTCTTGCATTGCATGGATCCAATGGTGAGGATGGAAGAGTGCAGGCAGCCTTTGATCTGCTGGGAATCAGGTACACTGGCACAGATTATATCAGCAGTGCCATTTCCATGGATAAATCCAGGACAAAGCAGGTATTTAAGGCGTCCGGGGTCAATACACCTGCGGGTATAACGATCTTTCGCGGAGAGAAGAGGAAAACTGCTGAAGAATTTGGTATGCAGCTTCCTGTCATTATCAAGCCATGCTGTGGAGGATCATCGGTGGGCATCACAATCTGCAGGAGCAATGAAGAGGTACAGAAGGGAATTGCATGTGCGTTTTCACTTGAACAGTCTGCGGTTATTGAGGAATTTATCGAGGGGGATGAGTTTACCTGTTGTGTGATCGATGGTCAGGCTTATCCTGTGGTC
This sequence comes from Bilifractor sp., assembly GCA_051879715.1. Lineage (GTDB taxonomy): Bacteria > Bacillota > Clostridia > Lachnospirales > Lachnospiraceae > Bilifractor. Next base: position 4,109 of record JBJEMO010000150.1, on the reverse strand, counting down.
ATGATCACGCCCAAAACCGGATATTATGATTTCAGAAATAAATACACTGCCGGTGCGACAGAAGAGCTCTGCCCGGCGCCCATTCCGGATACGTTGACGCGCAGCATTCAGGAGGAAGCTGTAAAGGCAGCGGATGCGGTCGGTCTGATCGGGTATGGCCGGATGGATTTTCTGGTCAGAAAATCAGATCAGAAGGTTTTCTGTCTTGAAGTGAATACCCTGCCCGGCATGACACCTACCAGTCTTGTACCGCAGGAGGCGGCGGCACTGGGTATTGATTATGACCATTTGTGCCAGAAGCTGATTGACGTATCCCTGAAGAGATATGAGCGGTAAAATCCGGAGGCATATGCATGAAAAATCTTACCCTTTCCAATATCGCACTGGTAACAGATGGAAAATATTACGGTTCGGAAGAAAAGAAAGGTTTTACTGTGACGGATATCGTTACAGACAGCCGTAAGGTAAAGGATGGATGCCTTTTTGTAGCGATTCGCGGTGAACATGCTGACGGTCATCAGTTTATTCCACAGGTTCTGGATGCCGGTGCGGCTGCGGTTCTGACAGAGCTTTCTCCGGAAAATGTGATAGAACAGTATGGAAAGCCTGAGCATGGTGCTTTTACTGCCATCCAGGTGTCTTCTACGCTGCAGGCGGTAAAGGATATTGCTGAATTCTATCTTCGTCAGCTGAATAAGCCCATTATCGGCATTGTCGGGAGTGTGGGGAAGACAAGCACCAAGGAGATGACGGCTGCTGTACTTGCCCAGAAATACCGGGTGCTGAAGACGGAGGGCAATTTCAATAATGAGCTGGGTGTGCCTATGACCGCTTTCCGCATGCGGGAGGACGATGAAATCGGTGTGATTGAAATGGGAATCAACCATTTTGGTGAGATGCATCGTCTTGCGTCGATTGTGCACCCTGACACTGTCATCATGACGAATATTGGAACCGCGCATCTTGAATTCCTCAAAAGCAGGGACGGAATCCTGCAGGCGAAGTCAGAGGTCTTTGATTTTTTTCAATCTGATGGACATATTATCCTCAACGGTGATGATGACAAGCTGTCAACCATCGAGGAAAAAGCCGGTGTGAAGCCGGTGCGGTTCGGGCTGACCCGGGATGGGTATTCCCATCCGAATGATCTGTATGTTGAAGAAGTTGAGCCGCAAGGCTTTGCGGGCACGAAGTGCAGGATGATTACCCCCATTGGCAGCATTTATGTAACGATTCCGACTCCCGGTGAGCACATGATCTATAATGCTCTTGCAGGTGCGGCAGCAGGACTGGTTTACGGGCTGAGTCTTGAGGAAATCCGTATGGGCATTGAAAGCTATGTTCCATTAAGTGGTCGTTTCCATATTATCAATACAGACCGGTATACAATTGTGGATGACTGCTACAACGCGAACCCGGCCTCCATGAAGGCGTCGCTCGCCATTTTGCAGGATGGATCCGGAAGAAAGATGGCGGTTCTTGGTGATATGGGAGAGCTGGGGAAGGATTCAGAGAAACTCCATGAAGAGGTGGGAGAGTTCGCGGGAGAATGTGATATTGATGGCATTTACTGCATTGGACCTCTTTCACATTATATCTGTAAAGGAGCACGCAAAACAGCTGGAAAGAAGATGGATATCCGTCATTTCAAAAACATGGAAAAATTCATGGAAGAATTGCCGGAACTTTTCAAAACGGGAGATACGATTCTGGTGAAGGCTTCCCATTTCATGGATTTTGGCAGAATTGTAGACAAACTTCAGAAATAATCGGTGACATTCTGCCGAATTGCACGAAAGAACAGCCTGAAAGGAAAATTTCTGTTGCATTTTTATGAATGATGTGATATATTTTTGGATGTAAAAAGAATTTACCCTTCAAAAAAATTTTTTTTACAATTAATAACCCCTTATTAATTATTTATACTCCCCTCGAAATGCCCTGGTAGCTCCCCTACCGGGGCATTTCTCTTGACAGCCCTGTTTGGACTAAGTGGACAGTGCTCCTGCTGTTTTGCCGGTGGGTCCGGCATACACTGCCTTCACTGTTTCCCCGGATTTTCCCGGCATCCTTTCACTGAGGAGAAGAAGTATGGATATATATGAACTGATTGCACCCTGCCATTTTGGCCTTGAGGCCGTTATGAAACGCGAAATCAATGATCTTGGTTATGACATTACGGAGGTGGAAGATGGCAAGGTTACTTTTGCCGGTGATGCGCAGGCAATTGCCTATGCGAATATTTTTCTTCGCACAACGGAGCGTATTCTGCTGAAGGTCGGGCGATTTAAAGCGGAAACATTTGATGAGCTGTTTGAAGCGACAAAATCACTCCCATGGGAACGTTACATACCTAGGAATGGAAAGTTCTGGGTTGCGAAGGCGAATTCCATCAAGAGCAGACTTTTCAGCCCTTCTGATATTCAGTCAGTAATGAAAAAAGCGATTGTGGAAAGATTAAAGGATAAGTACAGGATGGAGTGGTTTCCTGAAGATGGTGAATCCTATCCGATACGCGTTTCATTGTTGAAGGATATGGTGACTGTTGGCCTTGATACGACCGGGGTGTCGCTTCACAAGAGAGGCTATCGGCAGTTTACTGCAAAGGCACCAATCACTGAGACACTTGCATCAGCTCTTCTGATGCTTACTCCATGGAAGGCGGATCGCATTCTGGTTGACCCTTTCTGTGGCAGCGGGACATTTTGTATTGAAGCTGCCATGATGGCAGCTGATATGGCACCAGGTATACATAGGAATTTTCTTTCGGAAGAGTGGAAGCATCTGATTCCTCAGAAAACCTGGGATGATGTCAGAGAAGATGCGTCAGACAGGATACACCTGGATGTCGAAACAGATATTCAGGGATATGATATTGATCGTGAGGTTGTTGGTTTTGCCAGGGAAAATGCGCGTCTGGCAGGCGTGGACCGGCTGATCCATCTGCAGCAGCGACCGGTATCTGAATTGTCACATCCCGGGAAATACGGATTTATCGTGACAAATCCCCCTTACGGGGAGCGGCTGGAGGATCGCAGTACACTGCCGGATCTGTACAGGACATTGGGTGAACGTTTTGCCCGGCTGGATACCTGGTCGCTATATGTAATCAGCGGTTATCCGGATGCAGAGCGATATATTGGAAAAACAGCGGCAAAGAACCGGAAAATATACAACGGTATGATGAAGACATATTTCTATCAGTATCCAGGCCCGAAGCCGCCGCGCCGCAGGGTGGAACAATAGGAGGAATGCACATGATGCAGACGATAATTTTTGCTACAGGCAATGAAAACAAGCTGAAGGAGATCCGTGAGATTCTGGGTGGTCTCCCTGTTCAGGTCATTTCCATGGCTGAGGCGGGTATTCACTCTGAGGCTGAAGAAAACGGGAAAACTTTTGCCGAAAATGCCCTGATCAAGGCAAGATCTGTTGCCGATGTTCTTACATCCCCCTACACAGATGCCATTGTTATGGCTGATGATTCCGGTCTGGAGGTGGATGCCATGCATAAAATGCCGGGTGTTTATTCTGCCAGATGGATGGGAAGAGATACGTCGTACCATATAAAAAATGCCAGAATCATTGAAAATCTGAAGGATGTTCCGCCGGAAGGCAGAACAGCACGATTTGTATGTGCGATGGCAGCGGTACTCCCTGACGGCAGGGTTCTGCAGACAGAGGGAACCATTGAGGGCAGAATCGGATATGAGGAGCGGGGAGAGAACGGATTCGGATATGATCCCATATTCATGCTTCCTGATATGAGCTGCAGCACAGCAGAGCTTTCGCCGGACGAAAAGAACAGAATCAGTCATCGCGGCAAGGCACTTCGTGCCATGGAAAAACTTCTTCAGAGGGAACTTGGCTAAGGCTGCCGGAATTGCGGATGGACTGAGCAATATCCGATGGCGGCCTTCGGCAGAGGTCTGTACAATCCGTACAATTCTGAAAAATAATGAATTTTTTGGTTGACAAGTACAATTTGATATAATATACTAATTTTTGCGTTGAGCGATTTCGAAAAGAATGGAATGGTTCATCCTGTTCCTGACGGGGTGTGGCTCAGTTTGGCTAGAGCGCCTGGTTTGGGACCAGGAGGCCGCAAG